>NZ_SWMA01000018.1:0-82259 GCF_005222685.1 Segeticoccus rhizosphaerae | reverse complement strand
AACATGCCGGTGAATTCCCAGTCTCACACAGTCGACACGCGGGACCAGCAAAAACTAAGTGCGGCTGTAGTACTAGGGGCTCGAGTCGTCGGAGTTCTTCGACGCGGTGGCGGTATCTGTCGCGCTGGTGTCTGCAGTTTCTGCGCTCCCGGCAGTGTCGGCGGTGCCCGCGTTATCGGTCGGTTCGGCCGGTCCGGTAGCAGGGACGGTGCGGGGGGCGCCGTCGGGGTGGCGGCGGCCCGCGACGAGGAAGCCGATCAGCCCGGCCAGGAACACGAGGGCACAGACCCAGACGTTGACCCGTTGGCCGAAGATGTGGTTGGCCGGGTCGGTGCGCATCAGCTCGAACACGACGCGGCCGACCGGGTAGAGCATCACGTAGAGAAAGAAGGCGCGTCCCCTGCCGAGGCTTCGGCGACGGTCGATCAGCACGATGGCCGCCGCGATGAGCAGGCACCAGATCGCCTCGTAGAGGAACGTCGGCTGGAAGGTGCCGATGACGATCGGCTGACCCGCCGCGTTGCGCACCGCCGCGCCGGCGCTGTGGTCCCACTCATGGATCTGCAGGGCCCACGGCACGTCCGTGGCGTGACCGTAGAGCTCGTTGTTGAAGTAGTTGCCCCACCGACCGAACGCCTGCGCGACCAGGATGCCGGGAGCGGCCGCGTCGGCGAAGTCGAGGAAGGCGACGTTCTTGCGGCGACACCCGATCCACGCGCCGACGGCGCCGAAGGCGATCGCGCCCCAGATGCCGAGGCCGCCGTGCCAGATCTTCAGCGCGTCGATCGGGTGGCCGCCCTCGCCGAAGTAGGGCTGCCACGTCGTGATGACGTGGTAGATCCGGGCGCCGACGATCCCGAACGGCACCGCCCAGCCGGAGATGTCCAGCGCCACACCGGTCGAGGCGGCACCGCGGTCGTACAACCGGCGACCCGCGACCCACACCGCCACGATGATCCCCGCGAGGATGCACAGGGCATACGCCCGTAGGGCGAGCGGCCCCAGCCACCAGACGCCCGTCGACGGGCTGGGGATGCTCGTGATCACTTCGTGGCGGCCTTGACTGCCTTGTCGAGCGCGCTCGGGTCCTGCATGAAGGAGTTCATGGTCTGGTTGGAGACCGCCTTGCCGTTGATCTTGACCGTCGGCGTGGAGAAGACGCCCGCCTTCTCGGCCTGGGTCTGGACGTTGTTGACGTAGTTCTTGTAGATCTGCGCGTCGACGCACTGGTCGAAGGTCTTCTTGGCGTCGCCCGTGATCCCGGCTGCGGCCCCGAACTGCTTGAGCTGGGCGTCGGTGTAGCCCACACCCTCCTGCGGCTGGTTGGCGAAGACCACCCTGCGGAAGTCCACGAACTTGCCCTGGTCGTCCGCGCAGTAGGCCGCGTTCGCCGCACGCACCGAGTCGTCGGTGCCCGGGCGGTCGAGGATGGTCATCGGGTGGACGACCAGCTTGATGTCACCGTTCTTGGCGAGCTTGTCGAACTCCGCGCCCGATGCGGTCTCCAGGTGCTTGCAGAAGGGGCACTGGAAGTCCTCGAAGAGATCCACGGTGGGCGCATCCGAGGATGCCTTGCCGGGGTAGGCCACCACACCACCACCGTTGGACAGGGCGTTGGCCGACCCCCCGGCGCTGCTCTTGGACTGCTCCGCGTTGACGATGACGACGACCACGATGACGATGATCGCGACCGCGGCGATCACGGCACCGATGAGGACCTTCGAGGGTCCGTCCTTGGGTCTGTTGGCGGCGAGCTTGGCAGAGGCGTCGGGACGCATGGTGAGAGATGCTCCTTGTCAGAACAGTCGTCGGTCGAGGCTGAAGGTGGTCCGAGGTCGCACGGTCAGCCAGCCAGCGCAGATCACCAGTCCGATGTCGCGCAGGATCTCTGGTAGGTAATTCGTCTCAGCGGCCGGAATAGTTCCCCCGCCGCCGAAACAACCACATTCGATGGTCAGGCCGCGGGCCCAGGCGGACGCGATGCCGATGATGAAGGCGATCATCAGCAGACCGCCGATGACTGCGGCGATGCGGGTGAACAGGCCGAGGATGAGCAGGACGCCCGCCACGATCTCGACGATCGGCAGGACCAGGCCCACGGTGCCGGCCAGGTCGTAGGGGAGGATCTGGTAGGCGCGGACGGCGCGCTCGGCCGCCGTCGGGTCGGTGACCTTGAGCAGCCCGGCGACCAGGACGACGCCGCCGAGGATCAGGCGGGCCGCCAAGCCGATCAGGTCCAGGACGAGGGGTTTGCGCGAAGCTCCCGCCATGGTCTCCGTCTCGCTGGTCCCACTCATCGCGTGTGTCCTTCCCGCACCCCGAGCGCCAGTTCTCGCACGACCGCCTGCAGCCCCGCGAGGCCGTCCGCCGGCGCCGCGGCATCGGCCAGCTGACGCACCAGGACAGAACCCACGATCACCCCGTCCGCAAACCCGGCCACCTGGGCGGCCTGCTCTCGGTCGGAGACCCCGAGCCCGACGCAGACCGGCAGGTCGGTGACCTTGCGGGTGCGCTCGACGAGAACGTGGGCCGCGTCGCCGACGCTGGCGCGCGCTCCGGTGACCCCCATCGTGGAGGCGGCGTAGACGAAGCCGCTCGTCGCCGCCGTGGTCAGGGCGAGGCGCTCGTCGGTGGAGCTGGGCGCCACGAGGAAGATGGGGTCCAGGTGGTGCCGCTTCGCCGCTTCGAGCCACTCGCTCGCCTCGTCCGGGATCAGGTCCGGCGTGATCAGGCCGGAACCACCAGCAGCGGCGAGGTCGGCGGCGAAGCGCTCCACGCCATACCGCAGCACGGGGTTCCAGTAGGTCATGACCACGACCGCTGCGCCGGCGTCGGCGACGGCGCGGACCGCGGTGAACAGGTCCCGCAGCCGGACACC
Organism: Segeticoccus rhizosphaerae; assembly: GCF_005222685.1. Classification (NCBI taxonomy): domain Bacteria; kingdom Bacillati; phylum Actinomycetota; class Actinomycetes; order Micrococcales; family Intrasporangiaceae; genus Segeticoccus; species Segeticoccus rhizosphaerae. The sequence goes on along the minus strand of NZ_SWMA01000018.1, from coordinate 79,381 downwards.
GCCCGCCAGTGCGGTCTCGGCAGCATGCTGGATCACCGGGCCGTCCATCAACGGATCGCTGTAGGGGACGCCCACCTCGATGACGTCGGCCCCGGCCTCCACGACAGCGGTCATGGCCTCGATCGACCCCGGCACGTCGGGGTAGCCGACCGGCAGGTAGCCCACGAGCGCGGCACGCTCCTCCTCGCGCGTGCGGGCGAGGACGTCGGACAACCGGGTCACGACTGGCTCTCCCCGTCCTCGACGAGGCCGAACCAACGCGCGGCGGTGTCGACGTCCTTGTCGCCCCGCCCGGAGAGGTTGACCAGGACCACGCCTTCGGGCCCGAGCTCGCGGCCGACCTCCAGCGCGCCGGCCAGCGCGTGGGCGCTCTCGAGGGCCGGCAGGATGCCCTCGGTGCGGCACAGCAGCGCAAAGGCGTCCATCGCCTCTTTGTCGGTGATCGGGCGGTACTCCGCGCGGCCGGAGTCGCGCAGGAAGGCGTGCTCCGGACCGACGCTGGGGTAGTCGAGCCCGGCCGAGACCGAGTGGGACGGAAGCGTCTGACCGTCCTCGTCCTGCAGCACGTAGGTCTGTGCCCCGTGCAGCACCCCCGGTATGCCGCCGCTGAACCGGGCGGCGTGGTGGCCGGACTCGATGCCCTCACCGCCGGCCTCGAGCCCGATGAGGCGGACCGACGCGTCATCGATGAAGCGGTGGAAGATGCCCATGGCGTTGGACCCTCCACCCACACAGGCGCAGACGGCATCGGGCAGGCGGCCCACCAGGTCGAGCACCTGGGCCCTGGCCTCCACGCCGATGATGCGGTGGAAGTCGCGCACCATCTCGGGGAAGGGGTGCGGACCGGTCACCGTGCCGATGAGGTAGTGCGTGTCCCCGACATTGGTCACCCAGTCACGCATGGCCTCGTTGATGGCGTCCTTCAGGGTGGCGCTGCCGTGGGCGACCGGCACGACCTCAGCACCGAGGAGCCGCATCCGAGCCACGTTGAGCGCCTGTCGCCGGGTGTCCTTCTCGCCCATGTAGACCGTGCACGTCAGCCCGAGCAGGGCCGCCGCCGTGGCGCTGGCCACCCCGTGCTGGCCGGCGCCGGTCTCGGCGATGATCCGCGACTTGCCCATCCGCCTCGTCAGCAGGGCCTGGCCGAGCACGTTGTTGATCTTGTGCGAGCCGGTGTGGTTGAGGTCCTCCCGCTTGAGCAGGACCCGAGCCCCGCCGGCGTGCTCCGCGAAGCGAGGCACCTCGGTGAGGATGCTCGGTCGACCGGTGTAGGTGCGATGCAGGCGCTCGAGCTCGCCCTGGAACGCTGGGTCGGTGGCCGCCTTGAGGCGCGCCTCGTCGAGCTCCTCCAGCGCCGCGACCAGCGCCTCCGGGACGAAGCGACCGCCATACGCTCCGAAGCGGCCCGGGTGCTCCGCCGCCATCATGTCGTCTGGTCGCGCTCCTCGGCTGCGGGTCGCTTCGCTCCGTCCTCGCCGCTCGTCGTCGCCGCTCATCATGTCCCCTGGTGGCGCAGGGCCGGGTGGGCTCCCGCCGCGACCAGGTCGGCGACGGACTCGCGTGGGTGCCCACCGGTGACCAGGCTCTCACCCACGAGCACGGCGTCGGCACCCGAGCGGGCGTAGTCCATCACGTCGTAGGGGCCGCGCACGCCGGACTCGGCGACGCGGACCACACCTGACGGGATCCGGGGCGCCAACGTGGCGAAGGTGCCACGGTCGACCTCCAGCGTCTTGAGGTTGCGCGCGTTGATGCCGATGACCCTCGCTCCGGCGTCGACGGCTCGGTCGAGCTCGCTCTCCTCATGGACCTCGACCAGAGCCGTCATGCCGAGCGACTCGGCTCGCTCCCGCAGCCCGACCAGGGCGTCCTGCTCGAGGGCCGCGACGATGAGCAGCACGAGGTCGGCGCCGTGGGCGCGGGCCTCCCACAACTGGTAGCTGGACACGATGAAGTCCTTGCGCAGGACCGGGACGTCCACGGCTGCACGCACCGCGCGAAGGTCGGCGAGGCTTCCGCCGAAGCGGCGACGCTCGGTCAGGACGCTGATGATGCTGGCACCGCCGTCGGCGTAGTCCGCTGCAAGACCTGCCGGATCGGCGATCATCGCGAGGGCGCCCTTGCTCGGGCTGGTGCGTTTCACCTCGGCTATGACGCCCACGCCCGGCATCCGCAACGCGGCGAGCGCGTCTCGGGCCGGGGGCATCTGGGCGGCCTGGCTCCTCAGGTCGTCCAGAGAGGTCTCGGACTGGCGATCGGCGAGGTCGGCCCGGACACCCTCGAGGATCTCGTCAAGGACTGTGGACACCGGACTAGGCTAACCGGCAGGGATCCTGACTCCGAATCCGCCTCACTCCTGCGTCTGCTGGCGGGCCTGCGACGCATCAGCACTCTGGGACTTCGAGCCCGAGGCGGCGGAGTGCTTGTGCTCGGCCGCGTCGACCCCGAAACCAGCCATGGCCAGCACCTTCCCCGCGACCAGCCCGAGGGCACAGACGACGACCCCGACGATGTCGAGCCACACGATCCCGAAGCCGATGCCGAAGCAGATCACCGCCGCCCCGACGAGCAGGACGCCGACCGCCGTCCAGGCTGCGACGCTCTGACCGTCATCGTGATCTGCAGCCATGGTGGCGTTCTCCTTGCGCTGTCGAGTGGTGGCCTTGGGCGTCATTGTGTCAGGCAGAGCCGTCGCCGCGGTGACGACCCTCCGGCTTCGGCCTGCCGGGCACGTCCCGGCCGGCGTCATCCCGGGTCGGGTCCGAGCCTTCGGACAGCTGGTCCCACGCGCTGCGCGCCCGGGGCTGGGCGGCTGGCGCGTCATACCGCTTCGAGAGCCCGCTCCATCGCCGGCCCGCAGCCAGGGCAAGCACGCCGCCGACGCCCATCGCCAGGCTGGCCGCCGCCGCGATCCACGGCCACACGGTGGCGTGGCCGCTGGCCGGCACCGTGCCGGTTCGCCCGGTCGTGGTGGCGGCCAGCTCGCCCAGAGAGGCGCCCGGGTCGAGCAGGATGCGGATCACGACGACCAGGGCCAGCGCGGCGGCCAGCGTCGTCGCGAGCGCGGCGACCACTCGCACCAGCCGACCGGCAGTGGCGGCGGCGACGGCCGCTGCGGCACCGACCAGGGCCGCACCGAGCACGCCCTTGGCCACCTGCGAACCCGTGCCGTGGATGGCACTCGCCCCGAGGACCGTGTCGTCCACGTTGCCCTCGAGCCAGACGCGTGAGCCGGTGACCAGCAGGACGGCGGCGCCCACGAGGACGAGCACCAACACCACGCGCTTGGACAGCAGCCGGTCGGTCCAGCCGTTCCGGCGGCCCGGTTGCTCGTCGGCCCCGGCGCTCACGGCGCCCTCAACCCCGTGGCGGCGGCCACGGCCCGCAGCGCGGCGGCAGCCTTGTTGACGCTCTCCTCGAACTCCAGCTGCGGCACCGAGTCGGCGACGATGCCACCACCGGCCTGCACGTGGGCCACACCGTCGCGGATCACGGCGGTGCGGATCGCGATGGCCATGTCGAGGTCTCCCGCGAAGTCGAGGTAGCCGACGACGCCGCCGTAGATCCCCCGCCGGCTCGGCTCGAGCTCGTCGATGAGTGCCATGGCCCTCGACTTCGGCGCCCCGGACAGAGTGCCGGCCGGGAACGTGGCGGCCAGCACGTCATACGCGCCGCACTCGTCGCGCAGCTCGCCGACCACGGTGGACTCCAGGTGCATGATGTGGCTGTAGCGCCGGACCTGCATGAACTCCACGACGTCCACGCTGCCTGCGGCGCAGACCCGTTGCAGGTCGTTGCGCGACAGGTCGACCAGCATGACGTGCTCGGAGCGCTCCTTGGGATCGGCGAGCAGGTCCTCGCCGTTGGCGACATCGGCCTCGGGCGTTGCGCCGCGTGGCCGCGAACCGGCGATCGGGTGCGTGATCGCGCGTCGGCCGGTCACCTTGACGAGCGCCTCCGGGCTGGACCCCACGACGTCGTATGACGACCCGTCCGGTGCCGGGAGGCGCAGCAGGTACATGTAGGGGCTGGGATTGGAGGCACGCAGCGCGCGGTAGACGTCGAGCGAGTCCGCCGGGCAGGGCACCGAGAACCGTTGGGACAGCACGACCTGGAACACCTCGCCCGCCCGGATCGCCTCCTTGCCGGCCTCGACGACGGCGTGGAACTGCTCGGGCGTGTGGTTGCTGGTCGGCTCCGGCCCGGCCGGCTCGATGACGGCCACGGTGCTCGGCGCGGGCGCCGCGAGGTCGGCCGTCATCTGGTCGAGCCGCGCGACCGCGTCCTGATGTGCCTCGGCCATCCGCTCGTCGGTGGCGTCGTAGTTGACCGCGTTGGCCACGAGCAGCAGCGAACCGTCGGCGTGGTCGAGCACCGCGAGTTCGGTCGCGAGCATCATCGCGAGCTCGGGCAGGTGCAGCTCGTCAGGGGCGTTGTCCGGCACCTTCTCCCAGCGGCGGACGGCGTCGTAGGTGATGGCCCCGACCATCCCGCCGGTCAGCGGCGGGAGACCGGGCAGTGGAGGCGTCGACAAGGTCTCGACGGTGGCGCGGAGGGCGGTCAGCGGGTCGCCGTCGACCGGCACACCGACCGGGGGCTCCCCGATCCAGTGGGCCCGCCCGTCGCGCTCGGTCAGGGTCGCCCGGCACGCGGCGCCCACGATGGAGTAGCGCGACCACACGCCACCGTGCTCGGCGGACTCGAGCAGGAAGGTGCCGGGACGGTCCTTCGCGAGCTTGCGGTAGACGCCGACCGGAGTCTCCGCGTCGGCGAGGAACCGCCGGACGACGGGGATCACGCGGCGGTCTCGTGCCTGCTCGGCGAACCCTTCGAGCGAGGGCCAGGTCACGCCATACCGCAGGTCCGGCGTCGGCGTCGCCGACCGCCCGGTGTCGGCCGGGCCCGGCTGCCCGCCACCTGGCGTGGCCTGCTGCGCCGTCGCTGGGGTCGTCGGGGCGTTGCTCACGGTCGGGCTCCCTGCACCGCGGGGAGGTCACGGCCGTCGAAACAGCTGTGCGTGCCGGTGTGGCAGGCCGGACCGACCTGGTCGACCCGCACCAGCAGTGCGTCGCCGTCGCAGTCGAGGGCCACGCCCCTGACGTGCTGCAGGTGGCCGGAGGTGTCGCCCTTGCGCCAGTACTCCGCGCGGCTGCGCGACCAGAAGGTGACACGGCCGCTGGTCAGGGTGCGGCGCAGTGCCTCGTCGTCCATCCAGCCGACCATGAGCACCTCGCCGGTGTCATGCTGCTGAACCACGGCACACACCAGCCCCGCCTGGTCACGCTTGAGGCGAGCGGCGATCGAGGGGTCGAGGGAGGGGCTGTCAGGCACCGCTCCATTGTGCCGTGCTCCCAGGCGGGCGCCCGACCGGGCGCCCACGAGCGTGTGTGCGGCAGCTGACGTCACCTGTGACGCGCTTTGCCTCACCGATCGCGGTGGTATCAGCCGGTCTGCTGCGCGGCCCAGGAGGCGTGCAGGCCGGCGTAGACGCTCCCCCGTTCCTGCACGAGCTCGTGGTGCGGCCCGCGTTGCACGATCCGGCCACGGTCGACCACGATGACCTCGTCGGCGGCCTCCGCGGTCGACAGCCGGTGCGCGATCGCGACCGACGTCCGCCCCCGGGTCAGTCCCTCGAGGGCGCGCTGGATGCGCACCTCGGTCGACGGATCCACCGCCGAGGTCGCCTCGTCGAGCACGAGCAGGTCGGGGTCGGCGAGGTAGGCCCGCGCCAGCGCCACGAGCTGGCGCTCCCCCGCCGACAGGGACTCGCCGCGCTGGCCGACCCGGGTATCCAGTCCGCGCGGCAGGCCCGCCAGCCACTCGTCGAGCCCGAGCTCGGTGATCGCGAGCCGCACCTCGTCATCGGTGGCCGTCGGCCGGCCGAACCGGACGTTGTCGAGCAACGTGGTGTCGAAGAGGAAACCCTCCTGCGGCACCATCACGATCCGACTGCGCAACGAGTCGAACCGGACGTGGCGCAGGTCGACCCCGTCGATCCGCACGGCGCCGTGTCCCGGGTCCATCAGCCGGGTCAGCAGCTTGGCCAAGGTGGTCTTGCCCGAGCCGGTCTCGCCGACGACGGCCACCCTCGACCGGGGCGCGATCTCGAGGGCGACGTCGCGCAGCACCGTCTCGCCGCCCGGGTAGGCGAACGACACGTCGTCGAACTCGACGGTGATCGGCCCGCGCGGTAGCCGCACCCCGGCCTCACCGGGGTCGGCCACGTCCGCCGGGGTGTCGATGACCGCGATCACCCGGCGCCACCCGGCCACGGCGTTCTGCATCTCGTTGAGGATCTCGGTCGCCGTCTGGACCGGCTGGGTGAAGAGGTTGACCAGGAAGAGGAACGCCAGCAGCTCACCCAGGCTGAGGTGCCCCCGCACCGCGAGGACCGTCCCGACGACGATCACGACGGTGGTGGTCAGGCCCGAGACGAGCTGTCCGGTGGTGAAGGCGAGGACAGAGCGCGCCTGGGCGCCGATCGCCGCGCGCCGGTGGGCCTCGATGGCCGAGTCGAGCCGGGCTGCCGTGCGGTCCTCCACGCCATAGGCCCGGATGGTCGCCGCCCCGACAACCGACTCGGCCACCGCCCCGAGCAGGTCCCCGACCCGTTCGCGGACAGCCGTGTAGGCCCGTCCGACGATGCCCTGGAACTTGCGGATGATGAAGAACAGCGGCACGAAGCAGGCCCACACGACGAGCGCGAGCACGGGGCTGTAGACCAGCATCAGCACGGTGGCTACGGTGAGCTGCCCCAGCGACACGATGAACATCAGCCCGCCGAACTGGACGAACTTGGAGATGGTGTCGACGTCGCTGGTCACCCGTGACACGAGGGAGCCGCGCCGTTCGGTGTTCTGGGTCAGCACCGACAGGTCGTGGATGTGCCGAAACGCCTTGATGCGCAACGTGGACAGGCCACTCTCTGAGGCGCGGAACAGTCGGATGTTGACGAAGTACGACGTCACCGCCGTCAGCAGCACACCGACGGCGGCCACGGCCACGAAGAACACCACGATGCCGACGTCGGGGCCGCCCGGCGCGAGGATCCCCCGGTCGGTCGTCTGCTGCACGACGAACGGCACGAGCACCCGGCCGATCGTCGAGACCAGGGCCAGCCCGATCGTGACGAGGATCCCCTTGCGCAGCTCGGGCGAGAGCTCCAGCCCGCGCCGCAGCGTCTGCCCCGTGTCCAGGGTCGGGCCGTCGGCGAGGTCTGTGGACCGGCGCGGTGTGGTGGTGGCGCTCATCGCTGCTCGCCCGCGTCGACCAGGGAGGCCGACTCCTCGTCGGCGGCCACCGCCGCGCGTTCCTCCGCCTCCCGCGCGTATGCCGTGACGAGCCTCCGGTAGCCGGTGCACCGTGCCATCAGCTCGTCGTGCGTGCCATGGTCCACGACGCGGCCGTGGTCGAGGTAGACCACGTCGTCGGCGAGCCTGATCGTGGCCATGCGGTAGGCCACGACGAGCACGGTGGTGCCGCTCCGACCGGTCCGCAGCCCGGCCAGGATCGCCTGCTCGACGCTGGGGTCGACAGCACTCGTCGCGTCATCGAGGACGAGCAGTCGCGGCTCGCGGATCACCGCACGTGCCAGGGCGATCCGTTGCCGTTGGCCGCCCGAGAGCGACGCCCCTCTCTCTCCTACGCGCGTCTCGACACCCTCCGGCAACGCCGCCACGAACTCGTCGGCCTGCGCCACGCGCAGGGCCTCGCGGACCTGCGCATCGTCGTACGGGGCACCCAGGGTGACGTTGCCGCGCACGCTGTCGTCGAACATGAAGGTCTGCTGGGCGACGAGCGCGCCGACCTCCGGGATCCCGCCCCTGGTCACCTCACGCAGGTCGATGCCGTCGAGGGCGACGACACCGGTGTCCGGGTCCACGAGCCGCAGGACGAGCGACGTGAGCGTCGACTTGCCCGAGCCGGTCGGACCGACCAGCGCCGTGGTCCCTCCGGCAGGAAGGGTGAGGGTCACCTCGCGGACCGCGGGTTTGTCCTTGTCGACCCTGGCGTCGTCGCGGCTGACGTCGTAGCCGTAGCTGATCCCGGTCGCACGCACCCCTGCCGCGCCGTCGCGCGGCAGGTCGCCATCGCCATACGGCATCTGCCCCTCGGCTTGCAGGACGCGGTTGACGCGGTCGAATCCGACCACGGTGCGCGGCAGTTCGGACAGCACCCAGCCCAGGGCTCGGACGGGGAAGGCAAGGATCGAGAAAAGGTAGGCGATCTGCACCACCTCGGCGGCGCCGATCGCGCCAGAGGCGACCCGCGCGGTGCCGAAGCCCAGCACGGCGAGCGTGCCAAGGGTGGGGATCGCCTCGATCACCGGGTCGAAGGTGCCGCGGGTCCGGCCGACCTCGATGTTGGCGTCACGCAGCCGGTGGGTGACGTGGGTGAACCGGGTGGCCTCCTGCTCCTCGCGTCCCATCGCCTTGACGACCAGTCCCGCCTCCAGGCTCTCGTGCGCCACCTCGGAGACCTCGGCGCGTAGCTGTTGCGCGAGCGTCACGCGCGGCGACATCCGGCGCTGGAATGCGAGGTTGGCCAGGAAGAGCGCCGGGAACACGAGCAGACCGATCACCGCGAGCACCGAGTCGACGGCGAACATCTGCACGATGCCGACAGCGAGCATGACGAGGACGCCGACGGCCATCGGCAACGGGTTGAAGACCTCCCAACTCGCCTCGACGTCGGCGTTGGCGTTGGACAACAGCTGTCCGGAGGGGTGTCGGTGGTGCCAGGACAGCGGCAGCCGGAGGTACTGCCTGGTTACCCGCCGCCGGTACATCGCGCTGAGGTTGAAGAAGGTGACCCCGGCGCTGATCCGGCGCACGATCACGCCCAGGACGTTGAGCAGGGTCACTCCGCCCAGCAGCAGGCCGGCTGACCACAGCTGCCCGGCGGTGACCTCGCCGGCCTGGATCGCCGGGCTCACGACCTCGCGCGTGACCTTGCCGATGGCCCACGCGGTGGCCACGGTCATGACGCCGTAGAGGGCGCTGCCGAGGACGGCGAGCGCGAACCACCGCGGCTGCTGGCGGATCCCGGTGCCGAGGATGGAGAGGCCACGACGCAGGCTGGGCGGGGTCGCCGACGACACGTGTCCTCCGGGATCGGTGAAGGTGGGGTGGGACGAACCAGCCTCTCACGCTCCGACCCCCGGGCCGCGTCGTGACGATGGCAGGATGAGCCTATGGCCCACCTCGCCCGGCTCGAACGCCAGTCCCTCTGCGACACCTTCGAGCGGGTCGGCCGGGACGCACCCACTCTCTGCGACCCGTGGCTCACCCGTGACCTGGCGGCCCACCTGGTCATCCGCGACCGCCGGCCGGACACGGTGATCGGTTCAGCCGTGCCACAGGCGCCCGTCCTGGGGCAGCACGCGCGGCGCACCCAGGACAGCTACGCCGCGCAGGACTGGCCGCACCTGGTGGACCTGGTCCGCTCCGGGCCGCCCCGGTGGTCGCCGGTCTCGATCGCACCTCTCGACGAGGTGGTCAACCTGGTGGAGTACTTCGTCCACCACGAGGATGTGCTGCGTGCCGGTGAGGCGCCCGTGCGGCGTGACCTCGACCCCGACCTCGAGGCCGCGCTGTGGTCGACCCTGACCCGGATGGGACGCGTGTTGCTGCGTGGCTGCCCGGTCGGCGTGGTGGCGGTCACTCCGCAGCACGGTCGCCGCCAGCTGCGGTCGCCCCGCGACCAGGGCAGCGTCGTCCTGCGCAGCAGCCCGGGCGAGCTGGTCCTGCTCGCCTTCGGCCGTGGTCGCGTCGCCGAGGTCGAGGTGGACGGGCCGCCCGCGGCCGTGGCGGCCTTCGAGTCGTCCGACCTCGGTCTCTGACCGCCATATCCTTTCCGCCGCAGAGGGCGGCACGAGGCGGCGTGGTCGGTGGAGTCGGAGGGTCAGCGGACCGGTATGCCGTCCGCGCGCAGCGCGTCCTTGACGTCCCCGACGGACAGCTCGCCGAAGTGGAAGACGCTCGCCGCGAGGACGGCGTCCGCCCCCGCCTGCACCGCCGGCGGGAAGTCGGCCGCCCGGCCAGCCCCCCCGCTGGCGATCAGGGGCACGCGCACCTCGGCACGGACCCGGCGGATCAGGGGAAGGTCGAAGCCCTCCTTGGTGCCGTCGGCGTCCATCGAGTTGAGCAGGATCTCGCCGGCGCCGAGCTCGGCGGCCCGCGCGCACCACTCCACCGCGTCGAGGCCGGTCCCCCTGCGGCCGCCGTGCGTCGTCACCTCGAAGTCCTCCGTGGCCGCACCGGTGTCGTCGCGTCTGCGTCGGACGTCGGCCGAGAGCACCAGCACCTGGGACCCGAAACGGTCGGCCACGCGCGCGATCAGCTCCGGGTCGGCGATCGCCGCCGTGTTGACGCCCACCTTGTCGGCGCCGGCACGCAGCAGCCGGTCGACGTCCTCGACCGTGCGCACGCCGCCGCCCACGGTCAACGGGATGAAGACCTGCTCGGCGGTGCGGCCCACCACCTCGTAGGTCGTCTCGCGGTCGCCGCTGCTGGCCGTCACGTCGAGGAAGGTGAGCTCGTCGGCCCCCTGGGCGTCGTAGCGCTGGGCCAGCTCCACCGGATCCCCGGCGTCGCGCAGCCGCGCGAAGTTGACGCCCTTCACCACCCGCCCGGCGTCGACGTCCAGGCACGGGATGACGCGGATGGCAACGCTCACCGCTCGAGCCTATCCAGCAACGAGTCGACGAGCCGACGCGTCTAGGGTGCGGACATGCCACCGGGACCGTCCGCGTCGACCCTCGCGGCCGTCACCGACCTCGTCGCGCAGACCGGACCGCGGTGCGGCAGCACGTTGGTCGTCGCGGTCGACGGCCGCAGCGGCGCCGGCAAGACCACCTTCGTCGAGGCGCTGCTGGGTGCGCTCACGGACGCGGTGCTGCCGACGTCGGCCCCGTCGAGGCGCCCGCAGCTGCTCCACCTCGACGACCTCTACCCGGGCTGGGACGGCCTGGCCCGGGGGGTGCGGCGGCTCCACGACCAGGTGCTGCAGCCGCTCTCGCGCGGTGAGCGGGCGGCATACCGGCGGTTCGACTGGCTGGAGGGGCGAGACGGCGAGACGGTCACCCTCCCTCCCACGGGGCTGCTGGTCGTCGAGGGTGCAGGGTGCAGCGTCCCGCCGTGCGCCGCCCTCGAGTCGGTCCGGGTCTGGCTCGACGCGGCCGGGGACACCCGCCGCTCGCGCGCGCTCGCCCGCGACGGCGAGAGCTACCGGCCGCACTGGGACCGGTGGGCGAGGCAGGAGGAGTCCCTCTTCGCCCGGCACCGGCCCCGCGACCACGCCGACCTCGTGCTGGACACCACGTGACCGCGCCGGCCACGCGCCGCCCGCCGTGGCTCCTCGCGCTCGCCCTGGTGGCGGTGTCGATCAACCTGCGCGCGGTGATCGCCAGCGTGCCGCCGCTGGTCGACACGATCGAGGCCGACCTGCACCTGTCGAGTGCCTGGTCCGGTGCCCTCACCACCCTCCCGGTCCTGTGCATGGGGCTGTTCGCGCCGCTGGCTGCCCGACTCGGCCGACGGGTCGGCCCCGCCGGAGCCGTCCAGCTCGCGACGGTGGGCGTCGTCGTCGGCTGCCTCCTGCGCCTGGCCGGTGCCGAGATCTGGACGCTGTATGTCGGCACGTTCGTCGCCGGGGTCGGTATCGCCATCGCCGGCACGCTGCTGCCCAGCCTGGTCAAGGAGCTCTTCCCGCCACAGCGCGCGGGGCTGGTCACCGGGCTCTACATGCTCTCCATGATGGGTGGCGCCGCGCTGTCCTCCGCGCTCGCGGTCCCCTTCTCACACTGGCTCGGCTCGTGGGAGGCGTCACTGGCCTCGTGGTCGCTGCTCGGGCTGGTGGGCGCACTGGCCTGGCTGCCCGTCTCCGCCCGGGAGCGCACGCAGCGTGCCACCTTTGCTCCTCCGGACGATCCGCACCGCCTGCCGTGGCGTCACCTGACGGCGTGGGCGGTGGCGGCCTACCTGGGCGTGCAGTCGTGGCAGTTCTACTCCAGCCTGGCCTGGGTCGCGCCTTCCTACGTCGCCCACGGGTGGGCCCCCTCCCTGGCCGGTTACCTGCTCGCGGCCTTCACCCTGGCGCAGCTCGTCTCCGGTCTCGTCGGGCCGGTGCTCACCGACCGGGTGCGTGACCGCCGACTGCTGCTGCTGCCGGTCGGCCTGCTCGGGACGGTTGGCATGTCAGGCCTCGCCTTCGCCCCGGAGGCGGCACCCTGGGCGTGGGTCGTCATCCTGGGTCTGGGGCAGGGCGCGGCCTTCTCACTGGGCCTGGTGCTCCTGGTGGACTACGCCGAGACGCCTTCTGCCAGCGGTCGACTCGCGGCCATGTGCTTCTTCGTGAGTTACACGGTCGCTTCGTTCGGCCCGGCGACGATGGGCGCAGTGCGTGACGCCGCCAGTGGCTTCCACACCGTCTGGCTGGCCCTGCTGTGTCTGATGGCGGTGCAGCTGGGTCTGGCCCTGTTGCTGGGACCTCATCGAGACCGCATCGCCTGACCCCACCTTCGGGTTGACCTCAAGCGCACTTGACGTACGAGGCTTCTTTCGTAGGCAGCAACGAAGGAGGACCCACGATGCCCACTGCACTCATCACGGGCGGCTCGGCGGGGCTCGGGCACGCACTGACCACCGCGCTGGCCTCGGCCGGCTGGGACGTCGTCACCGATGGCCGCGACGCCCCACGACTGCGCGAGGCCACCCGTGCGCTCGGCCCCCGAGTCCGCGCGATCCCCGGCGACGTCACGGACCCGACACACCGCGAGGAGCTGGTCCGAGCGGCCACCGATCTGGGCCGGCTCGACCTGCTCGTCAACAACGCGAGCACCCTCGGTGCCACGCCGATGCCACCGGTCGCGGCGCTCGAGCTGGACGACCTGGACGGCGCCTGGTTGACCAACGTGGTCGCCCCGCTGGCCCTCGCCCAGGACCTCCTGCCGCTGCTGCGGACCTCCCACGGCGTCCTGGTCAACATCACCTCCGACGCGTCCGTGGAGCACTACGCGGGATGGGGGGCGTATGCCGCCACGAAGGCCGCGCTCGACCACCTCACGCTGACCCTGGGTGCGGAGAATCCGTGGCTCGCCGCCTACGCCATCGATCCCGGCGACATGCGCACCGCCATGCACCAGGCCGCCTTCCCGGGCGAGGACATCAGCGATCGGCCGCTGCCGGAGGCTGTCGTCCCCGGACTGCTCGAGCTCCTGCGGCAACGACCGGCCAGCGGCCGCCACCGGGTGACCGAGTTCCTGGACGCGGGTCGGGTGGCCGGATGACCTCGGTCAGCGCGACCGCGCGGACCCGGTTCACCGGCCCCACGGACGGCGTCGCCTCCGGTCCGGCGGAGGCGCGTGGCCTCGCCCGTGACGAGGTCCGCCTGATGGTCGCGTCGGGTCGAGGGATCGTGCACGCCCGGTTCCGCGACCTGCCCGCCTACCTGGACCCGGGCGACCTGGTGGTCGTGAACAACTCGGCCACGTTCGCCGCCGAGACGGACGGCCGGTGGCGCGACCGCCCTGTCGTCGTGCACGTCGCGACCCGGCTCGATGACGGCGCTTGGGTGGTCGAGCTGCGCACCGCGCCGCGTGCCGCTGCTCCGGTCCTGGACGCAGCGCCTGGTGACCACGTCGGGCTGACTGGTGCCACGGGACTGCGGCTGCTCGAGCCGTATCCCGGGCCCGCCGCCTCCCCGACGGGACAGGGTGCCCGGTTGTGGCGTGCGAGCGTCACGGGTCCGCGGCCTCTGACCCAGCACCTGCTGCGGCACGGACGTCCCGTCTCCTACGGTTACCTGTCCGGCCGCTACCCGCTGCCGGACTACCAGACCGCCTTCGCGCACCGACCCGGCAGCGCCGAGATGCCCAGTGCCGGCCGGCCGTTCACCGCTGACCTGGTGACTCGTCTCGTGGCACGCGGCACCGTCGTGGTGACGATCACGCTGCACACCGGCCTGTCCTCCCAGGAGGCGGGCGAGCCTCCGCAGGTGGAGCGCTTCGCGGTGCCCCCTGCGACCGCACGGATGGTCAACGCGACGCGTCAGAGCGGTGGTCGGGTGGTGGCCGTCGGGACCACGGTCACCCGGGCGCTGGAGTCGGCGGTGGACCCGGACGGCACGGTGTCCGCCGCATCCGGCTGGACCGATCGGGTGATCTCACCGGACGCCCCGGCCCGCGTCGTGGACGGCCTGATCACCGGGTGGCACGAGCCCGAGGCGTCCCACCTCCTGCTGGTCGAGTCGGTGGCCGGGCCGGCGCTGACCCAACGGGCCTATGACGCGGCCGTGGCACACGGGTACCTGTGGCACGAGTTCGGCGATGCCGCACTGTTCCTGCCGGGCTGAGTCACCCGGTGCACCCCTCGCTCCTCGGCAGGGGTGGTGCCTTCGCGTCAACGGGGGCAGACTGGAAGAGGGTTCTGACCACGACCCTTGGAGCAGCCATGACACGACACCAGACCACCCCAGACCTCGTTCCCGTGCTCGCCCGCGGACGGCATCGCAATCCGCGGAAGGGGGCGTGCTTCATGGAGATGGCGTCCTACCTGGCCGGCGAGCGGTGGAGCGACCATCCCGAGTGCACGCACCGACTGCTGGCCGCGCTCGCCCGCATGGTCAACGACGCCGTCGACGACACCACGCGCAGCAGGCTCATCCCGCTGATCCCCGAGGTCATCGGCCTCACCAGCGACGACCCACACGTGGATGCGCGGCTCGCGCTGCGTTCCGCGACCAGCGCCCTGCCCATCGCATCGCAGGCGCGCCAGAACATCCTCGCCGTCGGCGTGCTGACCTCGGAGCGGGTGCTCGCCGGCCTCGACGGACGACCGTGGGACCACCTCAGCGAGCCCGCCGCTGACGCGCTCGCGCGCGTGCCCCTGGCTCGTCAGTGGGCCAAGGACTTCACCGGCCGTTCGCGGGTGTCGATCCGCTCCTTCCGGCGGACCGCGGCGCCCAACATCCTCGCGGTGTCCGTGCAGGGGATTGCCGAGGCCGCGGTGAGCGACCCGGACAACCGGCTGGTCGAGCTACTGACCTCCGCCATCACCGAGGTCAAGGCGATGGTCGGCGTCCCGGCGACGGAGCACACCACACCGCTGCGTCTTCCCCAGACGTTGCGCTAGCCCCCGGCGGGCGTCAGCCCGCCGGGGCCTCCCTCGGCCCGTCCGGCGCGCTGTGCACCTGCACGAGGGCGGAGAGCCGGCCCGCCTCGGCGCGGGCGAAGGCGCCGTCGGACTTCTGGATCGCCATGACCGACACGGTGTCGGCGTCGTCCAGGTCGAGTGAGAGCCACGGCGCCCCGCCCGAGAACTGGACGGCGACGATCTGGGTCCACTCGAGGTGGCGTGTGGTCACGAGGTTGCGCACGAGCAGGCCCTGTGGGGTGGGTACGGCCTTGATGGTCGCAAACCGCATCAGCACCGCCGCGAGGAGCAGGCCGACCGCGACAAGCATCAGCCGGTCGATGAACGTCCAACCGCCGAAGGCCACCTCCGGGCCCGGCACCGTGATCGCGACCACGATGAACAGCACGACCGAGACGGCCGCCGCCGCGAGCGCGACGTAGCGGCCTCCGCGGGGCCGGAACACGGCATACGGATCTCGATGGACGGTCGGCGAGCTCTCGGCCATCAGAGCCTGCAGGCGCTGATCTCGGTGACCAGGATCGCCCTGGCGCCGAGCTCGTAGAGCGAGTCCATCAGCCGGTTGGTCTGCTCCCGCGGCACCATGCTGCGCACCGCCACGTAGGCCTCGTCGTGCAACGGCGACACCGTCGGGGACTCCAGCCCCGGCGTGAGCCCCACCGCCTGCTCGACGAGGTCGGCCCGGATGTCGTAGTCCATCATCACGTAGCGCTGCGCGGTGAGCACACCCTGGATCCGGCGGGCGAGGACGTCGATCGCCGCCTTGGACGGGCTGTCCTGACGACGGATCAGCACCGCCTCGCTCTGGAGGATCGGATCACCACAGATCGCCAGGCCGGCCTGTCGCAACGTCGTGCCGGTCTCCACCACGTCGGCGATCAGGTCGGCGACTCCCAGGGTCACGGCGGTCTCGACCGCACCGTCGAGGCGGACGACCTCCGCCGTGATGTCGTGGCGGGCGAGGTCGGCCTGCACCAAGCCCGGGAAACTGGTGGCAATCCGCTTGCCCGCCAGGCCTGCTCGACCGTCCGGGAGGTCGTGATCGGGAGCGGCGTAGTGGAAGGTCGACCGGCCGAAACCCAGCGGGAGGACCTCCTGCGCCGGGCTGCCCGAGTCGAGCATCAGGTCTCGTCCGGTGATGCCCACGTCCAACGTGCCCGAACCGACGTAGACGGCGATGTCCCGTGGACGCAGGTAGAAGAACTCGACCTCGTTGTCGGTGTCGACGAGGACGAGCTCACGGTGGTCGCGCCGACCGCGGTATCCCGCCTCACGGAGCATCTCGGCAGCCGGCTCGGCCAGGCTGCCCTTGTTGGGTACTGCGATCCTCAGCATGCGTGCGGTCCCCCGGTCAGAGGTGGGCGTAGACGTCGTCGAGCGAGATGTCGGAGGCGATCATGAGTACCTGGAGGTGGTAGAGCAGCTGGCTGATCTCCTCGGCCGTGCGGTCCCTGCCCTCGTGCTCGGCCGCCATCCAGACCTCCGCCGCCTCCTCGACCACCTTCTTGCCGATGGCATGCACGCCGGCGTCGAGGGCCGCGACGGTGCCGGATCCCTCCGGCCGCTCGGTCGCCTTGGCGACCAGCTCGGCATACAGGGCATCAAAGGTCTTCACGGGAGGCAAGGTTACGGGGCGGACGCCCCCTCCGGCACGGCAGTCTCACGCAACGCCACGACGGTGGCCACCGCGGCGGTCGCGGCCTCGTAACCCTTGTCCTCCACCGACCCCGGCAGACCGGCGCGGTCCAGCGCCTGCTGCTCGTCATCGCAGGTCAGCACCCCGAAGCCGACCGGGGTGCCCGTGCGCAGGCTCACCTCGGTCAGCCCGACCGTCGCGGCCTGGCAGACGTAGTCGAAGTGCGGTGTGCCGCCGCGGATCACGACGCCGAGCGCGACCAGCGCGTCACACGTCGGGGCCAACCGGGCGCACGCCACGGCCAGCTCGAAGGTCCCGGGCACGCGCACGACCTCCATGTCGGCGACGTGCGCGTCCTCGAGTCCCCGGCGGGCGCCGTCCAGCAGGCCGTCCATGACTGTCGTGTGCCAGGAGGCAGCGACGACCCGGACCCGAAGGCCGCTCCCGTCCACCGTCAGACGGGGTGATCCGCCGCCGCTCATGCCGTGACTCCCTCGTCGCCGGCGTCGAGCACCAGCCGGTGCCCCATCCGGTCGCGCTTGGTCCGCAGGTAGCGTTCGTTGTCGGCTCCCGCCGGGACCTGGAGCCGCTCGACCGCGACCACGTCGATCCCGTTGTCACGCAGGGCGTTGACCTTCATCGGATTGTTGGTGAGCAGGCGGACCGCGTCGATACCCAGGTCGGCCAGGATGGCGGCGCCCGCGGCATACTCCCGCGCGTCGATCGGCAGGCCCAGCTCGACCTGCGCGTCGACGGTGTCGAACCCGTTGTCCTGCAACGCGTAGGCCTCGAGCTTGTGCAGCAGCCCGACGCCCCGCCCCTCGTGGCCGCGCAGATAGACGACCGCGCCGCCGTGGACCGCGACCCGTTCGAGCGCGAGGGCCAGCTGTGGGCCGCAGTCGCAGCGCCGGGAGCCGAACACGTCACCGGTCAGGCACTCGGAGTGCAGCCGCACCAGCGGGTTTGCCGATCCCACACCGCGCGGGCTCACCAGCGCCAGGTGCTCGGCGCCAGTCACCCGGTCGCGGTAGCCGATGACCCGGAACTCGCCGTGGGCGGTCGGGAGCCGGGTCTCCGCGCCTCGCTCCACGCGGTCGTGGCGCTGTCGCCAGGCGATCAGCCGCTCGATGGTGATCACCGGCAGGTCGTGGGCCGCCCCGAGCTCCACCACCCCGGCCAGGCGCATCATCCTGCCGTCGTCATGCACCAGCTCCGCGATGACGCCGACGGGTGCCAGCCCCGCGAGCCGGCACAGGTCCGTGGCCGCCTCGGTGTGGCCCGGCCGTTCCAGGACGCCAGCGGCCTTGGCGCGCAACGGGAAGACGTGACCGGGCCGCACCAGGTCCTCCGGTGCAGTGGTGGGGTCGGCGAGCAGCCGCAGCGTGTGCGCCCGGTCGGCGGCGCTGATGCCGGTGGTCACACCTCGCCGGGCGTCGACGGACACGGTGTATGCCGTCCCGCGCGGATCCTCGTTGTGCCTCACCATGGGCGGCAGGTCCAGCCGGTCGGCGATGTCGTCGGTCATCGGCGCGCACACGACGCCAGAGCTGTGCCGGATGGTCCAGGCCAGCCAGTCGTCGGTCACCGTCTCCGCCGCCAGGATGACGTCGCCCTCGTTCTCGCGGTCCTCGTCATCGAGGACGAGGACCGGTCGGCCTTCTCGCAGGGCCCGCAGAGCCGTCTCGACGCCGGCCAGGGTCGTGGTTCTCATCGTGCCGTCACCTGTTCCGTCAGCGCGCCCGGTGGGGATGCTTCGACGCGCGAGACGCGCAACCACACGAAGAAGCCATAGAGGACCAGACCCGCGTAGACGGCATACAGCACCGCGGACGGGTAGAAGCGCGAGTGCACGAGCAGTGGGACGCCGACCACGTCCACCCCGATCCAGGCGAGCCAGAAGTCGTTCCACCCCCGGGCCATGGCATAGGTCGCGACGATGGAGCCCACGAAGATCCAGGCGTCCGCCCAGTAGTACCACCGGGGAGCCGGCCACCCCGCCCCCACAGCAGCGAACGCCCACTGGGCGATGACCACGCCGCCGACCCAGAAGGCCACGTAGTGCAGGCGTTCGGCGGCCGTCGCCCAGCGAGGCGTGATGGCCCGGGAGTCGTCGTTGCGGCGGCCCTTCAGCTGGCGCCAGCGCCACCAGCCGTAGATGCTCGTGACGATGAAGAAGACCTGGCGAGCCGCCTGGCCGAACAGGGTCTCGTGCTGCGGGTTGGTGAACGCCACGCCGAAGAAGACCGTGAACAGCAGGGCGTTGCCCACGATGCCGGCCGGCCAGGCCCAGACCCGGCGCTGCAGGCCCCCGATGGCGGAGGCGAAGCCGAAGACGTTGCCGACGATCTCACGCCAGAGGATGCCCTGACCGAAGATCGTCAGCTGGGCGTCGAAGAGCCGCTCGAGGACGTTCACTCGTTCCCCTCCCCCGGCCCGGACGCAGGCGGCAAAGAGGCTGCGCCCTCATCGACCGTCGGCGAGAGCAGGCGCTCGACGTACTTGGCAATGACGTCCACCTCGAGGTTGACCAGGTCACCGATGCTCGCGCCGCCCAACGTGGTAGCGGACAGCGTGGTCGGGATCAACGAGACCTCGAACCAGCCCTCACCCACTCCCGAGACGGTGAGGGACACCCCGTCGACGGTGATCGACCCCTTCTCGACGACATAGCGGGACAGGGCCGCCGGGAGGGTCACCCGGACGACCTCCCACTTCTCGCCCGGTGTGCGGGCGGCGATCGTGCCGGTGCCGTCCACGTGGCCCTGCACGATGTGCCCGCCGAAGCGGCCGCCGGCCGGCATGGCGCGCTCGAGGTTGACCCGGTCGCCGACCGAGAGGGCGCCGAGGCTGCTGCGGTGCAGCGTCTCGGCCATGACATCGACGTCGAACGTGTCGCCGGACCACGACGTCACCGTGAGGCACACGCCGTTGACGGCGACGGAGGCACCGTGCGCGACACCGCTCGTGGCCAGCGGCCCCCGCAGGCTCAACACCGCTGAGGTCTGGCCGGCACCCCACTGGACGGCAGCGACCTCGCCGAGCTCTTCGACGATCCCGGTGAACATCAGCGCGGCTCCTCGTGGCTGGTGGTCAGGCTCACGACGCTGGCGCGCACGCGCACGTCCGCACCGACCGTCCGGACCTCGGTGGGCTCCAACCGCAGCGCCGCGCCGATGGTGTCGATCCCGAGGTCGCCGACGGCGTTCCGGCCGGCTCCCAGCAGGATCGGTGCGAGGTAGGCGACAACCTCGTCCACGAGGCCGGCTCGCAGGAAGGCCGCCGCGAGGGTGGGTCCCCCCTCGAGCCACACATGATGGATCTCCTGCTCGTGCAGGGCCTTCAGCACCAGGGCCGGGTCGTGCTCGGGGAACAGCACGGTCGGGGCTGCGTCATCCAGGATGCGGGCGCCGGCGGGGATCGTGCTGGTGCCGGCGACGACGCGCAGCGGTTGACGGTCACGCAGGCTGCCATCAGGGTGCCGCACGGTCAACTGGGGGTCATCCGTCAGGACGGTGCCGGTGCCGACCAGGATCGCGTCGCACTCCGCGCGCAGGTCGTGGACGTCGGCGCGGGCTTCGGGCCCGGTGATCCACCGGCTCGTGCCGTCCACTGCGGCGGACCGTCCGTCGAGGGTGGCCGCGAACTTCCAGGTGACCCGCGGGCGGCCGTGCCGGAACGCGAAGGTCCACGCCTGGTTCAACGCTTCGGCCTCGTCTGCGAGCACTCCTGGCACCACCTGGATGCCGGCCGCCTCCAGCTCCGCTGCTCCGCCGCGCGCCACCGGGTTGGGGTCGGCCTGACCGAAGACGACCCGGGAGACGCCCGCATCGACCAGGGCCCGGGTGCACGGGCCGGTCAGACCGGTGTGGTTGCACGGCTCGAGGGTGACCACGGCCGTGCCACCGCGTGCGGCATCGCCAGCGCGCGCCAACGCGACCACCTCGGCGTGCGCGGAACCCGCTCCTGCGTGGAAGCCCTCGCCCGCCACCGTGCCGTCGGCGGCAACCACCACCGCGCCCACGCGCGGGTTCGGGTCGCCCAGCGGTCCCTGCGCGGCCAGCACAAGGGCACGACGCATGGCCGGGAGATCCGGCTCACCGTGCCACGCGGGTTGGTCTGTCATGTCCTGTCCCTCTCGAGCGCGAAGCTCCGGGGACGGACGTTCGGTGGACGCTGCGCGTCCTCGCCGTCACGAGGGCGGTGACCCGAGCTCCCATCGGGAGCGACCGGGGCGCCGGTCTCGCACGTGCTGCCTCCCATCCGGACTTTCACCGTCGGTCCTGGAGTTCCACCAGGTCAACCGGCCGCTGGATGCGGCCGGGTCGCGGACTGTCACCGCCGGTTCGGAATTACACCGACCCCGGAGCACGTGCCCCCAGTATGCCACCGCCGTCACGCGATCACCGCGGGCGGGTGCGGGCTCAGGCGCCGCGCGGGGCGAAGAACTCGATCGCGATGCCGTCGGGGTCCCTGCACGTGGCGACATTTGCCGGCGCTGCGCTCAGAGTGCTGTGCGCCAGGCCCGCACCGTCGAGCTCGGCAATCCACTCCTCGATCTCGGCCCGGTCCTTGCAGGCGATCGAGAGGTGGTCGAGTCCGACCCGGGTCTCGTCGAACCGATCACCCTCCGGTGTGCGGTCATGGGCTTGCAGCCCGATGACCACACCACCTGCTGCCAGCATCAGCGTGCGTCGCCAACCCGGCCCGCTCATGTCCGGTCCGCGTGTCATCCCCAACGCACGCGCATACCAGGCGACGCTCGACTCCAGATCGCGCACGGTCAGGGTGACGTGGCTGAAAGCCTCGATCGTCGGCATGTGGCGTCTCCTCAATTCCTCTCGGGGGCCCGGTTCGCACCAGATTCAACGGTTCCGGGCCGAATTTCCTTCCGCTGACTTTCCTTCCGCAGAGTCAGTGAGCTGGATGTTGCCGTGCCAGGTCGCGCAGCTCGTCCACTGCGGCCGCCGCGTCCTGCGCGCCGTAGACCGCGGAACCGGCGACGAAGACGTCGGCACCGGCCTCGGCGCACTGCTCGATCGTGGTCGCCGAGACCCCTCCGTCGACCTGGATCCAGATCTCGCCGCCCTGGCGGGAGACGGCCTCACGGACCTCCCGCACCTTGGGCATCTGGTCCGCCATGAACGACTGGCCACCGAAGCCGGGCTCGACGGTCATGACCAGGACCATGTCGACCTCGGCCAACAGGTCGGCATACGGCGTGAAGGGCGTGCCGGGTTTGAGGGCCACGCCGGCCCTGGCTCCCGCAGCACGGAGGTTGCGTGCCAACGCCTTCGGGTCGGCCGCCGCCTCGACGTGGAAGGTCACCGAGCGGCCCCCGGCCTCGGCGTACTGCGGCGCCCAGCGGTCCGGGTTGTCGATCATCAGGTGGCAGTCCAGCGGGATCAGGCTGACCTTCGCGAGCGCCTCGACCACCGGCAGCCCGATCGTCAGGTTCGGGACGAAGTGGCCGTCCATGACGTCGACATGGGCCCAGTCGGCGTTGCCGATCCGCGCCAGCTCCCGCTCGAGGTTGGCGAAGTCGGCGGCCAGGATGCTCGGTGAGATCTGCACGCGACCAGCGTAGGGGCAGGCCCAACGGTTCCTGACCTGCCGGCCCACCCCGCACCGACGCCCGGCCCTCGACCGGACCATCCCCCAGTGCGGTGGTCTCGGCCCGGACGGCGCAGCGCTGCACCAAGCCGGGTCAGTGCTTGCGCAGGAGGGCGAAGAACATCGCGTCGGTGCCGTGCAGGTGCGGCCACAGCTGGACGAACGGCCCGTCGCCCAGGTCGGGGACCTGCCGCCGTGACGCGTCGAGGAAGAGGGGCCGGGCGTCCTCGACCGTCACATCGGAACGTTTCTTGGTCACGTCGCTGACCACGAACCGGGTCTCGGCCAGGTGCGGGCTGCAGGTGGCGTAGCCGACGACCCCTCCGGGGCGGGTGGCGTCGAGGGCGGAGGCGAGCAGCTCGCGCTGCAGGCTGGCCAGGGCGGCCAGGTCGGACGGCTGCCGACGCCAGCGCGCCTCCGGCCGACGGCGCAGCGCGCCCAGCCCGGTGCAGGGGGCGTCGACCAGAACCCGGTCGTAGGTGTCCGGCTCGTCGGCGCCGAGCTCTCGTCCGTCGCCGACCCCGACCATCACCTCGATGTCCGCCTCGGTGGCGGCGCGGAGGGTCTGGTTCACCAGCTCCGCCCGGTGCTCGCTGACCTCGTTGGCATACAGGGTCGCGCCCGAGCGGGCGGCGAGCCCGGCCAGCAGAGCCGCCTTGCCACCCGGACCGGCGCACAGGTCGAGCCACCGGCGGGGACCGCGCCCGGTCGAGACCTCTGCCGCGGCCAGGGCCAGCGCGACCAGCTGCGAACCCTCGTCCTGGACGGCCGCCCGGGTGTCTCGGACGGCGTCGATCGCACCGGGCATCCCCGACTCGAGCACCGCCCCGACCGGCGACAGCCGGGAGGCGTTCGCGCCAGCGCGGACCAGCTCCTCGACCGAGGCCAGCCCGGGCCGGGCGACCAACGAGACCTTGGCCGGCTCGTTGTCGGCCTCGAGCAGGGCCCTGAGCGCACCCCCGACGCTGTCTGCGGTCGCGGCGCCGTGGCCGAGGAGCGCCGCCCGCAGGGCCCGCACGATCCACTCGGGGTGGCTGGTGACCACCGAGAGGCGTGCCAGCTCGGCGTCGGTGTCTCCTGGGCCGACGTCCGGCGCGACTCGGCCGATCCACTCGTCCAGAGCCCGCTCGCTCACCCGGCGCAGCACCGCGTTGACGAACCCGCTCGACCCGGCACCGTTGACCATCCGCGCGAGGCCCACCGTCTCGTTGACCGCTGCGTGCGCGTCCACGCGCATGCCGAGCAGCTGGTGCACCCCGAGCCGCAGCGTGTCGAGCACGTTGTCGTCGATCTGCGCCAGCGGGCGGCCGGCGGCCGAGGCGACGATGACGTCATACAGGCCGCGCATCCGTGTTGCGCCGTAGGTGAGCTCGGTCGCGAAGTTGGCGTCGCGTCCGCGGATCCCCTTCTCGCGCAGCTCCTTCGGCAACTCGAGGTTGGCGTAGGCACCGCCCGCGATCGCCCGCATGACGGTGTATGCCGCCAGCCTCGCCGGATCCGTGGTCCGGGACCTCTCCGAGGGCCGCTGCTCGGAGCGCTCACGGTCGCCCTGCCGCCGCTCCGGGCGCTGCCGGCCGGCAGCATCCCTCCGCCCTCCGCGGCGGTCCCCCGAGCGGCGCGGCCGGCGCGGACCCTCTCCGTGCCACTGCTGGTCACTCATCCTCGAACCGCTCCCCTTCGTCGATACGCACGCCGCGGGCCCAGTCCTGCGCCGGCATCGGCTTCCTGCCGCGCGGCTGGACCGTGCCGAGCCGCACCGCTGTCGTGGCTGTGCCGACCAGGACCTCGTGCTTGGCGACACGCACCTCGCCCGGCATCAGATCACCGCCTCCTTGCTCGACGGCCACCGGCAGCAGCTTGAGCCGCTCGCCGCGGAAGGTCGTCCAGGCGCCGGGAGCGGGTGTGCAGCCGCGCACCCGCCGGTCGACCGACAGTGCGGGCGTGGCCCATCGCACCCTGGCGTCGTCGGTGCTGATCTTGGGCGCGAGCGAGATTCCTTCACCGGGCTGCGGTTCGGCCACCAGCTCGCCGGCCTCGAGCCCGTCCAGGGTGGCCACCAGCAGGCCGGACCCGGCATCGGCGAGACGCTCGAGCAGGTCGCCGGCGGTGTCGGTCGGACGGATCGTCTCGGTCATCCTCCCGAGCACCGGACCGGTGTCGAGGCCCGCCTCGATCAGGAACGTGGTCGCCCCCGTGACCTCGTCACCGGCCATGATCGCGTGCTGCACCGGGGCGGCGCCGCGCCAGGCGGGCAACAGTGAGAAGTGCAGGTTGACCCAACCGTGGGTGGGCACGGCAAGGGCAGCCGCGGGGAGCAGCGCGCCGTAGGCCACGACCGGACAGGCGTCGGGTGCGAGCTCGCGCAGCCGGGAGAGGAACTCCTCGTCGCCGGGCCGCTGCGGGGTGAGCACCTCCACGCCCGCCTCCTCGGCGCGCACCCGCACCGGTGACGGCACCAGTGCGCGTCCGCGACCAGCTCGGGCATCGGGCCTGGTGAGCACGGCGACGACGTGGTGTGCGGAGCCGAGCAGCGCGTCGAGGCTCGGGACGGCCGTGTGCGGGGTCCCGGCGAACAGGATGCGCACCGCTCAGAGCCCCTTGCCGAACGTCGGGTGAGGGCTGACCTTGACGGTCGGGGCGGTGAGGCCGGCCCACGCGGCGTCACGGATGGCCTTCATGGCGTGCTTGCGCTGCTCGCGGTCCATCCGGTCGATGAACAAGATCCCGTCGAGGTGGTCGGTCTCGTGCTGGATGCACCGGGCGAGCAGCTCCGATCCCTCCAGGATGAGCGGTTCGCCGTGCTCGTCCTGCCCGTGCGCCACGACCCGCAGGGCGCGGGGGGTCTCGGCGTAGATGCCGGGGAACGACAGGCAGCCCTCCTCACCGAGCTGCTTCTCCTCGGACAGCTCGAGCGTCGGGTTGACCAGGTGCCCCAGCTGCCCGTCCACGTGGTAGGTGAAGACCCGCAGGCCCACACCGAGCTGTGGGGCGGCGAGCCCGGCGCCCGGCGCGTCCATCATGGTGTCGGTCAGGTCGCGGACCAGCTGGCGCAGCTCCCGGTCGAAGTCGACGACAGGGGCGGCCGGCGTGCGGAGCACGGGGTCGCCGAAGAGTCGGATGTCCTGGATCGACACGGGCAGTCCTTGCTGGTGGGCGTGCGCGGGGTCTGCAGTCTATGCGCGCCGCAGCGGCAGCCCACGTGCCCGCAGGTCCTCGCGCAGGTGACCGGTGTCGGTGAACAAGATGGCGTCCATCCCCGCGGCCGTTGCCGCCTCGACGTTGCGGGGGTTGTCGTCGATGAAGACGGTGTCCTCCAGGCTGCCGCGGTGCCGCATCCGTTCCTCGAGGACCCGGAAGATCTCGGGATCGGGTTTGGCCACGCCCTCCTCACCGGAGACGACGATATCCTCGAAGAGCTCGAGGAAGTCGAACCGGCGCAGGGCCTCGGGGAAGAGCTCTTCGGACCAGTTGGTGAGCGCGAACAGCGGCACCCCCGCCTCGTGCAGCTCGCGCAGCACCGTGACCGTGTCTTCGAACACCCCGATCAGCGACCGGGGAAAGTGCTCTCGGTAGGCGCGCAGCGCCGGCCCCCAGTGCGGGTGCGTCCTGCTGGCTTCGGTCTCCGCCTCCTCCCAACCGCGCCCAGCGTCCTGTTGGTAGTTCCAGGCCCCGAAGTCGAAGTCTTCCGCGGCGAAGAACGCCGTGGCCTCGGCGGCTCCGACCCCGGCGACGACCGCCGCGAAAGGATCCCAGCGGATCAGGACGTTGCCGAGGTCGAAGACCACCGCGTCTACCGGGCTCGGCGAGAAGCGCTCGTCCACCGGCTCGTCCCAGGGCTGCTGGTCGTCGGCTGGCGTCGGTGAGGTCATGCCTCCGAGGGTAGTCAGCGCTGGCCGAGGACCTGCTGCAGGGCTTCGGGAGTGCGGCCGATGACGCTCTCACCGTGGTCGTTCGTGATGATCGGTCGCTGGATCAGGATCGGCTGGGCCACCATCCGCGCGACCCATTCGGCGCGGTGCTCGGCGTCTCGGGGCAGGTCGGCCAGCCCGACCTCGTGGGCCGCCTTCTCACTGGTGCGGGCGACGTCCCAAGGCTCGAGTCGGAGCCGGTCGAGGACCGCCTCGAGCTCGTCCACCGTGGGCGGGTCCTCCAGGTAGCGCCGCACGGTGTAGTCGACGCCGGCCTCGTCGAGGGCGGCCGTGGCGGTCCGGCACTTGCTGCACGCCGGGTTGACCCAGATCTCCATGGGGCGACCCTACGAGGTGGGGCTCGGCGCCGCGGCGCCGAGCCCCATACCCTCCCTCAGGACGGTGTCACTGCGTGCGCGTGGCGCCCGCGGCCTCGAGCACGTCGGCGAGCTGGTCGACCAGCCAGTCGACCTGCTCGGCCTCGATCGAGAGCGGCGGGGCGATGCGGATCGTCGAGCCGTGCGTGTCCTTGACCAGGACGCCGCGGTCGAGCAGCTGCTCGGACGCCTCGCGGCCGCTCATCAGCTCGGGGTCGATGTCCACTCCGGCCCACAGGCCGCGTGAGCGGACCGCCACGACACCGTGCCCGACGAGCTGGTCGAGCCGCTCCCGCAGACGCGAGCCGAGCTGCGTTGCGCGCTGCTGGTATTCGCCGGTCTCGAGCAGCCGCACGACCGCATGGCCGACGGCTGCCGCCAGCGGGTTGCCGCCGAAGGTGGAGCCGTGGTTGCCCGGCTGGATGACGCCGAGCACGTCGCGGTCGGCGACGACGGCCGAGACCGGCACGATGCCGCCGCCGAGCGCCTTGCCCAGGATGTACATGTCCGGCACGACGCCCTCGTGCGCGCACGCGAAGGTCTCGCCGGTGCGGCCGAGACCTGACTGGATCTCGTCCGCGACGAAGAGCACCCGCCGCCGGGTGCAGAGCTCGCGTACCCCCGGCAGGTAGCCCTCCGGCGGGATGATGACGCCGGCCTCGCCCTGGATCGGCTCGATCAGGACGGCCGCGGTGTCGTCGTCGACGGCCGCCTCCAGCGCCGCCAGGTCGCCGTAGGGCACGGTCTCGAAGCCCGGCGTGTAGGGCCCGAAGCCATCGCGG
The DNA here is from genome assembly GCF_005222685.1 of Segeticoccus rhizosphaerae. NCBI lineage: Bacteria > Bacillati > Actinomycetota > Actinomycetes > Micrococcales > Intrasporangiaceae > Segeticoccus > Segeticoccus rhizosphaerae. Next base: position 51,916 of record NZ_SWMA01000018.1, on the reverse strand, counting down.
GCCACCGGGTCTGTCGAGAAGCTCACGATGGTGGTGGTCCGTCCGTGGAAGTTCTCCGCAGCAACGATGATCTTGGCGCGGCCGGCCGGGACTCCCTTGACGTCATACGCCCACTTGCGGGCGACCTTGATGGCCGTCTCGACCGCCTCCGCGCCGGTGTTCATGGGCAGTACCTGGTCCTTGCCGACCAGGCGTGCGAGCGCCTCGCAGAACGGCGCGAGTCGGTCGTTGTGGAAGGCGCGACTGGTCAGGGTCGCCCGGTCCAGCTGTTCGTGTGCGGCGGCCAGCAGGGCAGGGTGGCCGTGGCCGAAGTTGAGTGCGGAGTAGCCGGCCAGGCAGTCGAGCAGCCGGCGGCCCTCGACGTCGGTGACCCAGACGTCCTTCGCCTCGGCGATGACCACCGGCAGCGGGTGGTAGTTGTGCGCCATGACCGCGTCGGCCAGGGCGATGTGCTCGGCGCTCGCGGCGTGCGCGGTGCGGGCGGCGCCACCGGTGCGGTCTTCGGCGCCGGTGGGGGTGTCGTGGGTGGGTACCGTTGTGGTCACGGCAGGTCCTTTCGGGTCAATCGGCAGTTTCGCGGGCGCCGCGAGGGCACGCCGGTCAGTGGGTGGTGGGGGCGGAGCGGTGCCGATGCAGCTCCATCGTGCAGCACTTGACGCTGCCTCCGGCCTTGAGCAGCTCGGACAGGTCGACGGGGTGCGGTGCGAAGCCCAGTCCAGCCAGCCGCTCGGCCAGCGCGGTCGCCGCCGCGGGCAGCACCACGTTGTGGCCGTCGGAGACGAGGTTCAGCCCCAGGGTGGCGGCATCCTCCTCGGTCGCGACCACGGCCTCCGGGAAGAGGGTCGCCAGCGTCTGCTGGCCCTGCTCGTCGAAGGCGGGCGGGTAGTAGGCGATCGTCTGGTCGTCGAGCACGCCGATCGCGGTGTCGAGGTGGTAGTAGCGGGGGTCGACCAGGGTCAGCGACACGACCGGCAACGCCAGCGCCTGCTCCACCTCGGCGTGGGCCGCCGGGTCGGTCCGGAAGCCGGTGCCCGCGAGCACCACGTCGCCGACGACGAGGAAGTCACCCTCGCCCTCGTTGACGTGCTGCGGGGCCACGACCTGCGCCACGCCCGAGGTCTCCTCCAGGCGACGTCGGTAGGCGCCCGCCTCGTCCTGGCGCTCCGGGTGGGCGAACGACGCGCCGAGCGCGCGCGTGCCCACCACGAGGGCCCCGTTGGCGGCGAACACCATGTCGGGCAGACCGGGGACAGGGTCGATCAGCTCGACCTCGTGCCCGAGCCCGAGGTAGGTCGTCCGCAGGCTCTCCCACTGGCGCAACGCCAGCTCGGCGTCGGCCCGGCCGCCGACCGGGTCCATCCACGGGTTGATCGCGTAGCCGACCTCGAAGTAGCGGGGCGGGCACATCAGGTAGCGCCGCGCCCTCGCTCGACGTGCCGGCCGTGCAGTCGCGTGCTCGCGTGAGCTGGGGGTGTGCGCAGGGGTACCGGGGACCTGCGCGGGCGCAGGGTCGATGACGGTCAATCGGGCTCCTTCGGGTCGAGAGCGTGGACGCGACGGGGAGGCAGGGGGTGGTCGCCTCACCAGACCAGTGAAACAGGACAACGTCAAGCAAGCAAACTCTTCGTATGCCGTCTATCCTACTCTTTGTTGCGTCCTAACTCTCCGGAACGGTGATTTGTTGTGACAGTGTCGACAGGGCTCGATGACATCGACCGCAAGGTCCTGACCTGCCTGATGCGCGACGGCCGCGCCACCTACGCCGAGATCGGGCAGGAGGTCGACCTGTCCGCACCGGCCGCCAAGCGACGAGTGGACCGGTTGCGTGCCGAGGGTGTCATCCAGGGCTTCACCGCCGTCATCGACCCCTCCGTGGTCGGCTGGGTCACCGAGGCCTACGTCGAGGTCTACTGCTCCGGCAAGGTCTCGCCGACCCAGCTGCGGCGGCAGTTCCAGGCCGTCCCGGAGGTGATCAGCGCCTGCACCATCTCGGGCTCGGCCGACGCCATGCTGCACCTGGTCGCCGAGGAGGTGCAGGACCTCGAGCGGGCGATCGGCCTGGTCCGCAACGAGGACAACATCGAGCAGACCCGCAGCGCGATCGTCCTGTCCAGGCTGTTCGACCGACCGGTCGGGCCGCGGGGGAGGTCCGAGGGCTGAGCAGCCCCCGCCAGGGACTGTCACGGTGAAGCTCTTCTCGTGGACGGGCCGACCTCACCGCAACAGTCGGGGCTGGAGGCGACTCCGGTCAGCCCGGCCCGGTCAACGGGTCGACCCGCACGGTCACCGTCTCGGGCTCCTTGCGCGCGCTGCGTATCGCTCGCAGGTCGCGCAGCGCGGTGAGCAGCCGGTCCTGCGCGGCCAGTGGCGCACGCAGCAGCAGCTGCTGCTTCGGCGGGTCGTCCGGTCCGGCCGGCGCGCCGCCCCTGCCCGGTCCTCCTGACGGCGCCGGCATCGGCCCCAGTCGTTCGATGTCGTCGGGCAGCTCGACCTGCCCGAGGGCAGCCTCCAACGTATGGCGGGTGGCCACCAGCTGCGCCATCCGCACCGTCGGCGGCAGACCGAGCTCGCGCCGCTCGGCCAGCTCGCGCCCGGCGAACCACGCGGGGTCCCACCGGACCAGGGCCTCGACCACCGGCAAAGTCGTGTGAGCCGGCACGCCGCACAAGACGGCGATGCCGCCGCGCCCGGCGCCCCGGGTGAGCGCGGCAGCCGCCATCCAGCGACGCAACGCCTCCTCCCCCGCATCGAGTGACGGCCGGTCGAGCAACGCCCACGCGTCCAGCAACAGGGTCGCGGCGTAGCCGTCCTCGGCGACCGGCTCGGCACCCGGCGTGGCGATGACGAGGCTCGGCTCCGGGCCGACGGTGGCCAGCACCTCGCCGGCACCTGAGGTGTGCACGAGGACGCCGGCAAACGCACGGCCGAGCTCCTCGGCGGTCCGCCTGGCCCCGACCACGCTCGAGCGCAGGCGGTGGTCGCCGCACTCCGGGCACTCGAAGCCCGGGGCCGCGGTGCCGCACCAACGACAGGTCGGCGTCGCACCGGCTCCCGTCAGGGCGAGCGGGCCGTGGCAGCGCCCACAGCGCGCCGGGCGGCGGCAGTTCTGGCAGGACAGCGACGGTACGTAGCCGCGCCGGGGCACCTGGATCAGGACCGGGCCCTCCTCGAGCGCGCGCTTGGCAGTGCGGTGCGCGACCGATGGCAGGTGAGCGCTCGCGGCGGCCGGGTCACGCTCGAGCTCGGCGCCCTCACCGGCCACCAGGACGCGAGGCACGTCCCGACGCACCCTGGCCGGGTCGGCGGCCACCGGACGGAGCGCGTCCTCCTCCACCAACTGTTGCAACGGCGTCGTGCGGGTATAGCCACCGGCGAGCAGGGCGGCACCCTCCAACCGGGCCCGAACGCGCAGCACCTCACGCACGTGCGGATAGGGCGAGCGTGGCTCCACCAACAGGTCGTCGCCGTCGTCCCACCAGGCGACGAGCCCGAGCCGCTGCACCGGAGCGAACATCGCGGCGCGCGTGCCGACCACGACCGGCACGTGGCCGCGCAACACCTTGAGCCAGGCGGTGTAGCGGGCCTGCGGTCCCTGGTCGGCGGTCAGGCGCACGTGCCGATCCTTGCCGAGCCGGGCACGCAGGGCTGCGTCCACCCGGTCGACGTCCCGGTGGTCCGGCACCACCAGAAGCGCGCCCCGCCCGCCTTCCACTGCCGCGGCCGCGGCCGCGGCGAAGGCCGAGGGCCAGTCGGCACCGGCAGCGGTTCCGGGCTCGGCACCACCACCGCGCTCAGCACCGACCGCGCCACCGGTGCCCGGCAGCGCGAGCCAGGATGCGGCCGGTGCCTCCCCGGCGGCAACTCGCCGCAGGAACGACGGTCCGGCCGGATAGCGGCTCCACGGTCCGTCGTCGCCCGGATCGCCCGCAGCGCCCTCGGCCGTGTCACGTGCTTCGGGCTCCGGCGGCTCCAGCGACAGGTTCTTCTCGGCCGTCGCGTGCCGCGGCGGCACCGCGAGGCGCAGCACGTCGCCGACGGTGCCGGCATAGCGCGCGGCGACCTCACGGCATACCGAGAGCAGGGTGGGCGTGAGCACCGGCTCGGCGCTGACCACCCGTCGCAGCGGCGCCAGCCGGCCGGTGTGCTCGGCCTCGGCCCGGCGGGCGATGACGAAACCGTCGACGTCCTGCCCGGCGAACCGGACCTTGACCCGTGTGCCGGGTAGCGCCTTGTCGGCCAGGGACTGCGGCACGAGGTATTCGAAGGGGCGGTCGAGGTGGGCGAGCCCGACGTCGACCAGGACCTCGGCGACCGGGTCGACGGTCGCCGGCTCAGTGGTCGAGGGCAGGCGACGACGCCCGTCGACGGGGCGCACGGCCGCGCGGACCAGCGACAGCTGTTCCCCCACCGGGGACTCGTCGGATCCCGTGCCTGCGCTCATGCCCAAGGTCTATCGCACCCCACCGACGGCGCGAGCCCTTCGCCGCGGCTCCCTGGGTGTTGCTGCGAAAAGGCGTCATCGGCGACGCCGAACGCCAGCAACAACGGGAGGGATCAGGCGGAGACGGCGGCCTTGAGCTGGTCGACGCGGTCGATCCGCTCCCAGGTGAAGGCGTTCGCGACGCCCTCCGCCTCGCTGCGCCCGAAGTGGCCGTAGGCCGCGGTGGGCTTGTAGATCGGCCGCAGCAGGTCGAGGTCCTCGATGATCGCGGCAGGCCGCAGGTCGAACACCTTGGTGATGGCGTTCTGGATCGAGTCGAGCGGCACGGTCTCGGTGCCGAACGTCTCGACGTAGAGACCGACCGGCTGGGCCTTGCCGATGGCGTAGGCGACCTGCACCTCGCACCGGCGGGCGAGTCCGGCCGCCACGATGTTCTTGGCCACCCAGCGCATCGCGTAGGCCGCGGAGCGGTCCACCTTGCTCGGGTCCTTGCCGGAGAAGGCGCCGCCACCGTGCCGGGCCATGCCGCCGTAGGTGTCGACGATGATCTTGCGGCCGGTGAGACCGGCGTCACCCATCGGGCCACCGATCTCGAACCGGCCGGTCGGGTTGATCAGCATCCGGTAGTCGGAGAAGTCGATGTCGGTGCCCGCCGCCGCGAGCTCCTCGAGCACGGGCTTGATGACCCAGGTCTCGATGTCGGGCTCGAGCAGCCCCTCCAGCGACACGTCCGCCGCGTGTTGCGTCGAGAGCACCACGGTGTCCAGCTTGACCGCCTTGTCGCCGTCGTAGGCGATGGTGACCTGGGTCTTGCCGTCCGGGCGCAGGTAGGCCACGTCGCCGTTCTTCCGGACGGTCGTGAGCCGCTCGGCCAGCCGGTGCGCCAGGTGGATCGGCAGCGGCATCAGCTCGGGGGTGTCGTCGCAGGCGTAGCCGAACATGAGGCCCTGGTCGCCGGCCCCTTGCTTGTCCAGCGGGTCGACGCCGCCGGTGCGGTTCTCGTAGGCGGTGTCGACGCCCTGCGCGATGTCGACCGACTGCTGGCCGATCGAGATCGAGACGCCGCAGGAGCGACCGTCGAACCCCTTGATGGACGAGTCGTAGCCGACCTCGATGATCGTGTCGCGGACGACCTTGGGGATGTCGACGTAACCGCTGGTGCTGACCTCACCGGCCACGTGCACCAGGCCGGTGGTGACCATCGTCTCCACCGCCACCCGGCTGTGCGCGTCCTGCTCGAGCATGTTGTCCAGGATGGAGTCGCTGATCTGGTCGCAGATCTTGTCCGGGTGGCCCTCGGTGACGGACTCGGACGTGAACAGGCGTGGGGACACGGGTGGGGCTCCTTCGTGCAGCGGCTGCTGGCTGATGACTGTGCGGGAGTCTAGCTGTCGGTGAGCAGGTCCTGTATGACGTCCCACACCGTGGCGGAGATGGCCTCCTTGGGTGCGGGGCCGGCTTCGACGACGCGGTCGTCACCCTGGCGCAGGATGTGGACGAGGTTGTCGTCGCGGCCGAAGGCGAGGTCGGTGCCGACCTCGTTGACCACGAGCACGTCGCACCCCTTGCGCGCGAGCTTGTCGCGGCCGTGGTCCATCACGCTCCCGTGTGCGTCGCCGGTCTCCGCGGCGAACCCCACGATGACCGGGGTCGTGCCCTCGCCGCGGGAGCGCACCAGCCCGGCCAGGATGTCGGGGTTGCGCACCAGCTCGATGGTGGGTGCGGACTCGTCGGCCTCCGCACCGGGGGCTGCCGAGTCCGCATGGGACTTCTTGATCTTGGCGTCGGCGTAGTGCTTCGGGCGGAAGTCGGCTACGGCCGCCGACATCACCACGACGTCCGCGTCGGAGGCGATCGACGTCATGGCGTCCTGCAGCTCGAGCGCCGTCTCGACCGACACCACCTTCACGCCCGGGGCGGCAGGCAGGGCCACATTCGCGGCGACCAGCGTCACCTCGGCCCCCCGGGCGGCGGCCACCGCGGCGAGCGCCAGCCCCTGCTTGCCGGAGGACCGGTTGCCCAGGAAGCGGACCGGGTCGAGCGGTTCGCGAGTGCCGCCGGCGCTGACCACCACCCGCCGACCGGCCAGGGCTCCCTCGACGGCGTCGCCCTCGCCCGCTGACCCACCCGGGGAGCGAGCTGGCGCGCCCGAGGTGAGCCCACGGCATACGGCGTAGATCTCCTCGGGCTCGAGCAACCGGCCGGGGCCGGTGTCGGCGCCGGTGAGGCGGCCCGAGGCGGGATCGACCACGTGCACCCCCCGCGAGCGCAACGTCTCGACGTTGGCGACGGTGGCCGGGTGCTGCCACATCTCCGTGTGCATCGCCGGAGCGAGCACGACCGGGCAGCGAGCGGTGAGCAGGGTGTTGGTGAGCAGGTCGTCGGCCAGCCCGTGGGCCGCTCGGGCGAGCAGGTCCGCGGTGGCAGGCGCCACCACGACCAGGTCCGCCCCCTTGCCGAGGCGCACGTGCGGGACCTCGTGCACGGCGGACCAGACGTCGGTGGCGACCGGCTTGCCCGAGAGCGCGGCCCAGGTGGGCGCGCCGACGAACTCCAGCGCGGCGGCGGTCGGGACGACCGTGACGTCGTGGCCGTCCTCGGTGAACAGCCGCAGCAGCAGCGCTGCCTTGTAGGCGGCGATGCCGCCGCTGACGCCGAGGACGACCTTCATCGGGTCCGGCTCAGGCCTCGATGGGGGTGGAGGTGAGCAGTCCCTCGTTGATCTCGCGCAGCGCCACCGACATCGGCTTGTCGTTGACCTGGCTGTCGACCAGCGGGCCGACGTACTCCAGCAGGCCCTCGGACAGCTGCGAGTAGTAGGCGTTGATCTGGCGGGCGCGCTTGGCGGAGTAGATCACCAGCGCGTACTTGGAGTCCGACACCTTCAGCAGGTCGTCGATGGGCGGGTTGGTGATGCCTTCGGGGGCAGCCTGGGTCCCAGACACGTCAGTCGTCTCGTTTCGTCGGTTGCGTTCGGTCTTGCGTGCGCGGCGGGCGCGCGTTCACGGGCATCGAGCGGTCGGGTGATCCGCCGTCGTGACCCCGTGCTGCATCAAGTGTACGAGTTCTCCGGCCGCGCGGCGCACATCGTCGTTGACGATGGTCACGTCGAACTCCCGTTGGGCGGCCAGCTCGCGCTGCGCCGTCTCCAGCCGGACCCTGCGCTCCTCGACGCTCTCGGTGCCCCGTCCGACCAGTCGGCGCACCAGCTCGTCCCAGCTCGGCGGCGCCAGGAAGACGAAGAGCGCCTCGGGCATCCGCTCCCGCACCTGACGGGCCCCTTGCAGGTCGATCTCGAGCAGCGCCATCCGCCCGGCTCCGAGTGCCTCGAGCACGGGGCCCCGGGGCGTGCCGTACTTGGCCCGGCCGTGGACCACCGCCCACTCGAGGAACTCCCCGTCGGCCCGCATCCGCTCGAACGTCTCGTCGCTGACGAAGTGGTAGTGCACCCCGTCGACCTCGCGCGGGCGGGGGGGCCGGGTCGTCACCGACACCGACACCCAGACCTCGGGGTGGTGCCGGCGCACGTAGCCGGCGACGGTGCCCTTGCCCACGGCGGTCGGCCCGGCCAGCACCACCAGGCGACGCAGCCCGCGAGAGGGTGGTGGCGCGGGTTTGGGGACCGTCATGGAGCGGTCAGGCCTGCTCGAACCGGGTCAGCAGGGCGGCGATCTGGTTGGCCCCCAGACCGCGGACCCGACGGCTCTCGGAGATGCCGACCTCCTCCATGATCTGGCGGGCGCGCACCCGGCCGACACCGGGCATCGACTCGAGCAGGGCGGAGACCTTCATCTTGCCCACCACGTCGTTGTCCTTGCCCTCGGCGATCACGTCCTTCAGGGACCCCTGCGCATACTTCAGGCGGTTCTTGACCGCAGCCCGCTCCCTGCGTGCGATGGCGGCCTTCGCCAGGGCGTCGGCACGCTGCTCGGGAGTCAGCGGGGGTAGTGCCACAGTCGGTCTCCTCGTCCGGACGGGAAGTCTCGGGTCCGTGGGCACAGCACAGCCTGCTGCAGCGGCCGCGCCCGGTGTGTTCTGGCGTCATCAGGAACCTAGCGAGTATGCCGGTCGGCTGGCAACGAGGGCACCTCGCCCTCCAGCGTCGGGCGCCTCCGAGGTCACACGCCGCCCTCGTCGGGCCATGCGGCCTGCACGGTGCGGAGGGTCGCCGGGTCACTTGCCACCAGCAGCCCGCCAGGGCGACTGTGGGCGTCATACCGGCTGCCGTCGGGGTGACCGTAGGCGCCGCCCGCCTCCGCGGCCATCAGCGTCCCCGGCAGGTGGTCCCAGAAGTTGCTGTGGCTGTAGACGAGGTAGTCGACGGCACCTTCGATCAGCCGCGGGTAGTCGATGCCACAGCAGACCCACGAGCCGACCAGCGGCGGCAGGTCTCCGAGCGCCTGCCCCCGGCGGGTCCACATCGAGGTGGCCCCTCGTGGCGGCGTCCCCTCCTCGACCGCGGGACGGGTGATCCGCTCCCCGTCGCGGAAGACCCCGGCTCCCTTCTCCGCGACCCACGCGGTGCCGTGCTCGGGCTGCCAGATCCAGCCGCGGACCGTCTCGCCACCCTTCACCTCACTGACCATGACGGCGTGGTCGGGCGAGCCGTGGACGAAGTTCTTGGTCCCGTCGACGGGGTCGACGGTGAAACCGTGGTCGGCCGCCATGAATCGCTGCACCAGTCCGGGATCGACGGCCGACGCCTCCTCACCCAGGACCACGGCCTGCGGGTACGCCGCGTCGAGGGCCTGGGTGATGAGCACCTCCGACTCGTGGTCGGCGACGGTGACGAGGTCACCGGGGTTCTTCTCCATCACCTCGCCCTCGGCGAGGGCCCGGAAACGCGGTGTGATGACTTCGGCCGCGACGGATCTCATGAGGTCCAGCACCTCGTCGGTGTCCACGGTGCCAACGTGGCACAATCCGTGCCCCCGAGGCAAAAGCGACAGCTCCTGACGCCCCGGCCCCGTGAGGAATCTTCGCGAGGTTCCGGCCCCTCAGAGCGCACCAGACCTCGCGAAGATTCCTCACGCATGGCGGGTGGGTGGGTCGGGCGGTCAGGCGTCAGGCGGTCAGCAGGACGCTGACCTCGTCGGCGGCGCGACGGGCCGCCTCGCTGAGCGCACGCACGTCGGGGCCCGCGGCCAGGACGGCCCGGCTGCTGCTCGCGATGACGTTGGGCAGGGCCGCGCCGAAGACGGTCCGCAGGTCTTCGGCGCTCGCGCCCTGTGCGCCGAATCCGGGCGCCAGCAACGGTGCTCGGCTCGCGGCGAGGTCGATGCCGAGCCGTTGCACCGCGTCCCCGATGGTGGCGCCCACCACGAGGCCGACGCTGCCGAGCCGCGACGTGCCAGGACTGCCCGCGCTGTTCGCACCTTTCGGGTTGGCCTCGTGGTTCGCGTTGGCCTCGTGGTTCGCGTTCTCCAGGGTGACCGCGTCGACGATCGCACCGGAGACGCTGCGGCCCGCGCGATCGGCGTGCTGGACCGACGGGCCGTCGGGGTTGGAGGTGAGGGCCAGGACGAAGATCCCGCGACCGGTGGACCGCGCGAGATCGAGGGCCGGCCGCAGGGAGCCGTAGCCGAGGAAGGGGCTGACCGTGATGGCGTCGGCCCGCAGGCGGCTCTCGTCCGACAGGTAGGCGATGGCATACGCCTCCATCGTCGAACCGATGTCGCCGCGCTTGACGTCGAGCAGCGAGAGCGTGCCGGAGCCACGGAACGCTGCGAGCGTCCGCTCGAGCACGGCGACTCCCTCGGACCCGAACCGCTCGAAGAACGCCGACTGCGGCTTGACCACCGCGACCCGTCCGGCGAGGGCCTCCACACAGGTCTGGGCGAACTGATCGAGCCCGCTGACCGTCACGGGCAGTCCCCACTGCGACAGCAGCCGGGGGTGCGGGTCGATGCCGACGCAGAGCGGCCCCTGCTCGTCCAGGGCGGCGCGCAGTCGGCTGCCGAAGTCCTGCGGGGCCAGGCTCTTGGTGTCCTCGGTGGTCCCAGTGGTTCCGGCGGTCTCGGTGGTCTGCTGCGCGGATGTCATCGCTGCGGGTCCAATCTGGTGTGGGCGATACCGATCGCGTCGTGGATGCCGGGGAAGCCTCGCGTCGCGAGGGCGTGCGCCAGCTCGTGGAGCACCCGGTGTGGTGCGCGCGGGTCGTTGAAGGTGGCGGTGCCGACCTGCACCGCGCTGGCGCCGGCGGCGACCATCTGCAGCGCGTCGTCACCGGTGCGCACTCCCCCGACACCGACGATCGGCACCGTCGGCAGCCGACCTTCCAGCATCGCGGCGTGGACCTGCCAGATCGCGCGGACGGCGACCGGACGGATGCCGGGGCCGGACAAGCCCCCGGTGACCCCCGCGAGCTGGGGCCGGAGGCGATCGGTGTCGATCACCATGCCGAGCAGGGTGTTGATCATGACGAGACCATCGGCGCCCGCCTTCACACAGGATCGGGCGACCTCGACGATGTCGGTCACGTCGGGGCTCAGCTTGGCCAGGACGGGGATGTCACGCGGCAGCTTCTCCCGTACCAACGCGATGACCTTGGCTGCGGCGAGCGGGTCGCAAGCGAAGACGAGTCCGCGGTTGGCCACGTTGGGGCAGGAGATGTTGACCTCGACCCCCACGACGGCGTCGAACGCGTCGCTGGCCCGGAGCACCGCGGCGACCTCGGCGTACTCACCGCTCGAGCTCCCGGCGATGGACACCATCGCCCGTGCACCCACCGACTTCAGCCAGCGCAGGTCGTCCTTGACGAAGGCGTGGATTCCCGGCCCCTGCAATCCGATCGAGTTGAGCATGCCGCTCGGGGTCTCGGCCATCCGCGGGGTCCCCCGGCCGGACCGTGGGCCGCCCATCACGGACTTGGTGACGAAGGCACCCAGCTGCGACACGTCGAAGAACCGGTGCAGCTCCTTGCCGTTGGCGGCGCAGCCCGAGGCGGTCATCAGCGGGTTGGGCAGCGTCCGCCCGCCGATCTGCACGGACAGGTCGATCGCCGGCAGCCGGTGCTGGTCACCTCGGGCCGAGGTATGCCGTGTGCTCGAGGTGGTGGGGGCGGTCGCCATCAGTGGCCCCCTCTCGCCGGTGCACCCACGGCGTCGGCGGGCACCCGGCCCCAGCCGGACTCGAAGGATTCCCAACGGATCCGGTCACCCCGGAAGATCGGCCCCTCGACGCAGGACCGGACCATGCGGGTCACCCCGTCGTTGCCCGTGACCGGCATGACGCAGGTCATGCACACCCCGATGCCGCAGGCCATCGACTCCTCGACCGCGACCTGGGCGACGGCGCCCTCGGCCCCGGCGACCCGGGTGATCGACTCGAGCATGCCCATCGGGCCGCACCCGTAGACGACGGCTGAGCCACTGCGGCGGATCACCTCGGGAAGCACGTCGGAGACCCAGCCTCGGGTGCCCACCGATCCGTCGTCCGTGGTGACGGTGACGGCCCCCGCGGAGCGCCGCGCCTCCACCACGCCGAAGAGCCGGTCCTCGCTGGCCGCGCCGAGCACCATCTCGACGGGACAGCCTCGCTCGCGCAGCTGCGTCGCCAGCCAGAACAGCGGCGCGCTGCCGTAGCCTCCGCCGACGAGCACGCACGGGACGGGCTCCTTGGGCAGCGGAAACGCGCGGCCGAGGGGCCCGACGATGTCGACGCCGTCGTGCGGCCGCAGCGCAGCGAGCCACTGCGTGCCGGGTCCCTTCGCGGCCACCACCACCTCGACGGTGCCGCCGTAGGTGCCGCTCGGACTGACCCGGTGGATCGAGAAGCAGCGGCGCAACAGGTTGGCCGACGTCTGGCCGCCGACCGCGAACGCGACGAACTGGCCGGGGCGGGCCAGCTCGGCGATCCCCGGCGCCACGAAGGTCATGTGCTGGTAGGCGCCGACCCGGCGGGTGGCGATGAGCTCGCCCGCCACCTGCGGGATCCGACCGGCGACCGGCTCCGTCACTGCTGTCCCTTCCGACGTCCGAACAGGTCCAGGTCGACCGCGTGCTCCTGCAGCGACTTCACGGCCAGTGGCCCGGCGTTCAGTGCCTCGATGCCCTGGACCGCGGCGCCGAGCTGCTGCACCGTGGTGATGATCGGCTTGTCGATGCTCGTCGTGGCCGCCCGGATGGCGTAGCCGTCGGCCCTGGCGTCCCGCCCCGACGGGGTGTTGATCACCATGGCGATCTCACCGGCGGTGATCCGGTCGACGATGGTCGGCTCGCCACCCGCGCCCCTGCCCTGGCTGTGCTTGCGCACGATCCCGGCAGTGATGCCGTTGCGCCGCAAGACTTCCGCGGTGCCTGCCGTGGCGATGAGGTCGAAGCCGAGGTCGGCCAGCCGTTTGACCGGGAAGATCATGGCCCGCTTGTCCCGGTTGGCCACCGACACGAACACCGTGCCGCGCCGCGGCAGCCCGGTCACCGAGAACAGCTGGCTCTTGGCGAAGGCCGCACCGAAGTTGTCGTCGATGCCCATGACCTCACCGGTCGAGCGCATCTCCGGCCCGAGGATGCTGTCGACGACCCGGCCGTCGGCGGTGCGGAAGCGCTTGAACGGCAGGATCGCCTCCTTCACCGCCACTGCGGACCCGGCCGGCATCAGGCCGCCGTCGCCCGTCGGCGGCAGCAGCCCCTCCTTGCGCAGCTGGGCGATGCTGGCGCCCAGCATGACCCGCGCGGCGGCCTTGGCCAGCTGCACACCGGTCGCCTTGGCGACGAACGGCACGGTCCGCGATGCCCGCGGATTGGCCTCGAGCACGTAGAGAACGTCCTGGGCGAGGGCGAACTGCACGTTCATCAGGCCCCTCACGCCGATCCCCTGCGCCAGCTTGAGCGTGGCCTCGCGGACGCGCCCCAGTTCCTCGGGTCCGAGGGTCACCGGCGGCAGGACGCAGGCCGAGTCGCCCGAGTGGATACCGGCCTCCTCGATGTGCTCCATGATCCCGCCGAGATACATCTGCGACCCGTCGTAGAGCGCGTCGACGTCGATCTCGATGGCGTCGTCGAGGAAGCGGTCGACGAGCACGGGATGCTCGGGGGACGCGTGGGTCGCCCGGGTGACGTAGCCCGAGAGGGTCTCATCGTCATACACGATCTCCATCCCCCGGCCGCCGAGCACGTAGGACGGCCGCACGAGCACCGGGTAGCCGATCTCCTTCGCGACCTCGATCGCCTCCTGGGCGCTGTATGCCGTGCCGTGCCGCGGGGCCGGCAGCTCCGCCTCGGCCAGCACCCGCCCGAAAGCACCGCGGTCCTCGGCGAGGTCGATCGCTTCGGGAGTGGTGCCGACGATCGGCACCCCCTCGGCCTTGAGCGCGGCCGCGAGCCCGAGCGGGGTCTGGCCGCCGAGCTGGACGATGACACCGGCCAGCGGTCCGGCAGCCCGCTCGGCGTGCACGACCTCGAGGACGTCCTCCAGGGTGAGCGGCTCGAAGTAGAGACGGCTCGACGTGTCGTAGTCGGTCGAGACGGTCTCGGGGTTGCAGTTGACCATCACGGTGTCGAACCCGGCGTCGCGCAGGGCGAAGCTGGCGTGCACGCAGGAGTAGTCGAACTCGACGCCCTGCCCGATCCGGTTGGGCCCGGAGCCGAGGATGATCACCGCAGGGCGCTCGCGCGGCTCCACCTCGGTCTCCTCGTCGTAGGACGAGTAGTAGTAGGGCGTCTGGGCGGCGAACTCGGCCGCGCAGGTGTCGACGGTCTTGTAGACCGGCCGGACGCCGAGGGCGTGGCGGACTCCGCGCACCACCGCTTCGGGCAGCCGGGTCAGCTCGGACAGCTGGGCGTCAGAGAAGCCGTGCCGCTTGGCCAGGCGCAGCAGCGCCGGGGTCAGCTGACCGCCCTCCTGGGGGGCGCCGGTGGCACCCACGGGGGTGTCACCCTGCGCGATGGTCTCCGCGACCTGGTTGATCAGGACGATCTGGTCGAGGAACCACGGGTCGATGCCGGTGGCCTCGTGCACCTCCGCGACCGACAATCCGCCGCGAAGAGCCTGCTGCACCAAGACGATTCGACCATCCGTGGGGGTGCGCGCCTGCTCCAGCAGGGCGCGGGCCTGCTCGGAGCTCGGCGCCTCGTCCTGACGCCAGTGGAAGCTGGATCCCGTGCGCTCCGCGGACCGCAGTCCCTTCTGCAGGGCCTCGGTGAAGTTGCGTCCGATGGCCATCGCCTCGCCGACGCTCTTCATCGTCGTCGTGAGGGTCGGGTCCGCCGCCGGGAACTTCTCGAACGCAAACCGCGGCACCTTGACCACCACGTAGTCCAGCGCCGGCTCGAAGCTCGCGGGCGTCTCCCGGGTGATGTCGTTGGGGACCTCGTCGAGGGTGTAGCCGATCGCCATCTTGGCCGCGATCTTCGCGATCGGGAAGCCGGTCGCCTTGGAGGCAAGGGCCGACGAGCGAGAGACCCGGGGGTTCATCTCGATCACGATCATCCGGCCGTCCTGCGGGTTGATGGCGAACTGGATGTTGCACCCGCCGGTGTCGACGCCGACCTCCCGGATGATCGCGATGCCGACGTCGCGCATCCGTTGGTACTCGCGGTCGGTCAGCGTCAGGGCGGGCGCCACGGTGATCGAGTCGCCGGTGTGCACACCCATCGGGTCGAGGTTCTCGATGGAGCAGACGACCACGACGTTGTCGGCGTGGTCGCGCATGACCTCGAGCTCATACTCCTTCCAGCCGAGGATGGACTCCTCGAGGAGCACCTCGGTGGTGGGACTGTCGTGCAGGCCCGCGCCGGCGATTCGGCGCAGCCCCTCCTCGTCATAGGCGAACCCCGAGCCCAGCCCGCCCATGGTGAACGAGGGGCGCACGACCATCGGGTAACCGAGGTCCTCGGCGGCCGCCAGCACCTCGTCCATGGTGTGGGCGATGATGCTGCGGCACGACTCGGCGCCGCAGCGCTCGACGACGCCCTTGAAGGCCTGGCGGTCCTCGCCGAGCTGGATCGCCTCGACGTTGGCACCGATCAGGGGACAGCCGTACTTCTCCAGGACGCCGTTCTCGTGCAACGCGATCGCGGTGTTGAGTGCGGTCTGCCCGCCCAGGGTGGCGAGCACGGCGTCGGGCCGCTCCTTGGCGATGATCGACTCGACCACCTCAGGGGTGATCGGCTCGATGTAGGTCGCGTCGGCGAACTCCGGGTCGGTCATGATCGTGGCCGGGTTGGAGTTGACCAGGATCACCCGCAGGCCCTCGTCACGCAGGACCCGGCACGCCTGGGTGCCCGAGTAGTCGAACTCGCAGGCCTGCCCGATGACGATCGGTCCGGAGCCGATCACCAGCACGCTCTTGATGTCGTCGCGCCGTGGCATCAGCGGTTGTCCTCCATCATCTGTGTGAAACGGTCGAACAGGTAGCTCGCGTCGTGTGGTCCGGCCGCGGCCTCAGGGTGGTACTGCACCGAGTAGGCAGGTAGGTCAAGGCACTCCAGCCCCTCCACCACGTCGTCATTGAGGCAGACGTGCGACACCCGGACACGTCCGTATGCCGTACCGGAGCCGTCGCTGGGCGCGGCCACCTCCCCGTCGGTGGGCGCGTCGACGGCGAAGCCGTGGTTGTGCGCGGTGACCTCGACCTTGCCGGTAGCGCGATCCATCACCGGCTGGTTGATGCCGCGGTGGCCGTACTTCAGCTTGTAGGTGCCGAAGCCCAGCGCCCGGCCGAGCAGCTGGTTGCCGAAGCAGATGCCGAAGAACGGGATCCGGGCGTCGAGGACCTCTCGCAGCAGCGCGACCTGGTGGTCGGCGGTGCCCGGGTCGCCGGGTCCGTTGGAGAAGAACACGCCGTCCGGCTCGACGGCTCGCACCTGCTCGAAGGTGGCGGTCGACGGCAGCACGTGGACCTCGATGCCGCGCCGGGCCAACAGCGCCGGCGTCATCGCCTTGATGCCCAGGTCGAGGGCCGCGACGGTGAACCGGCGCTGCCCGACGGCCGGCACGACATACGGCTCGGTGGTGGCGACCTCATCGGCGAGCGCCGCCCCGGTCATCGGCGCGGAGCCGCGCACTCTGGCGAGCAGGTCGTCCACGGGCGTGTCGGCATGGTCGCCGGAGAAGATGCCCACCCGCATGGCGCCGCGCTCGCGCAGGTGGCGGGTCAGCGCGCGGGTGTCGATGCCGCTGATGCCGACCACGCCCGACGTGGCGAGGTCGTCCTCGAGGGTGCGCTGCGACCGCCAGTTGGACGGTCGCACAGCGGGATCGCGCACGACGTAGCCCGCGACCCAGATGCGGCTCGACTCGCCGTCCTCGTCGTTGACGCCGGTGTTGCCCACGTGTGGCGCTGTCATGACGACCACCTGCCGGTGGTAGCTAGGGTCGGTCAGCGTCTCCTGGTAGCCGGTCATGCCGGTGTTGAAGACCGCCTCGCCGACGGTCTCTCCGCGGGCTCCATAGGCCTGTCCTGTGAAGGTCCGGCCGTCCTCGAGCACCAGGACGGCGCGCTCGAGCGAGGACGGGAGGGCCGCGGCCTGTTCCTGCGTGGTGGTCACTGGTCTCCATCCGTGGTCGCGGTGTGCTGGGGCAACAGTCGGGTGACCGCCCCGATCAGGGCCTCGGCGTCGGCGGCGTGCCGCGGGAGGAAGCCGGTCTCGAATCGCTCGACCGCTTCCTCGCCGTCATCCCCGACCGGGTCGTTCGGGTCGCCGTGCCACGTCACGACCACCATGCGGTCCTGTCCGATGAACTTGCCAGCCATCCCACGATCGCGTCGGACCGTCTCGATCCGCGAGCGGTCGAGCCGCAGGTCGGCTGCTCCCTGCCGCTCGTAGGACACGCCCTCGTCGTCGACGAGCATGGTCGCCGCGGAGCGCACCCCGAGCCCGGTCAGGCCGCCGGTCGCCACCCGGTCGAAGCGTGACTGGTCGGTGGTGGTGCTGATGTAGGTGCCGCGGGAGGCGATCCCACCGGCGCCGGCGTGCTCGGCACCCGCGGTGGCGACCGCGGCGGAGGGGTGGCGACGGGTCCGCCGCCACCACCCGAAGTACATCAGCGCATAGACGGCGGCCAGGATCAACAGGAGCAGCAAGACGGCCTCGAGGCGGGTCACGCGGGGCCCCCGCGAAGTATCGGAGCGCAGCGGAGAACTTCGTGGGGTGCGATCACGCGAGGGTTCCCTTCAGGACGGTGGGACGGCCGCGCAGGATCGTGGCGTGTACCGCGCCGGTGAACGTCCTTGCGTGCCAGGGGTTGTTGCGCGAGAGCGACCGGGACGCGGCCGCGTCGACGGTGACCTTCTGTTCCGGGTCAACGAGGGTCAGGTTGGCCGGCTCACCCTCGGCGAGCGGCCGGCCGTGGCCCTCGAGCCCGGCGATGCGGGCCGGACGGACCGCCATCGCCTCGGCGACCGCGGCCCAGTCCATCAGGCCGCTGCGGACCATGACCTCGCTCACGACCGACAGCGCCGTCTCGAGGCCCAGCATGCCGAACGCTGCGTCGGCGAAGGCATGTTCCTTGTCGTGGCGCGCGTGCGGGGCATGGTCGGTCGCGACGGCGTCGATGGTTCCGTCGGCGAGTGCGTCCCGCAGCACCTGCACGTCCTCGACCGGGCGCAGCGGCGGGTTGACCTTGTAGACGGGGTCGTAGTCGGCGAGCAGGTCGGTCGTCAACGCCAGGTGGTGTGGCGTGACCTCCGCGGTCACCGCGATGCCCCGGTCCTTGGCCCAGCGGATCACCTCGACCGAGCCTGCCGTCGAGACGTGGGCCACGTGGACGCGCGAGCCGGTGTGGCGCGCCAGCATCATGTCGCGGGCGACGATCGTCTCCTCCGCGACCCCGGGCCAGCCGGGCAGACCGAGCCGGCCGGAGAGCTCGCCCTCGTGGCAGCAGGCGGCGCTGGTCGCAAGCTGCGGGTCCTGCGAGTGCTGGGAGATCACGCCGCCGAAGGCCCTGACGTATTCCAGTGCCCGGCGCATGACCCTCGCGTCGTGGACGCACCGGCCGTCGTCGGAGAAGACGCGCACCCTTGCCCTCGACCGGGCCATCAGGCCTAGCTCCGCCAGTTCCTCTCCCGCGAGCCCCTTGGTCACCGCGCCGACCGGCTGCACGTCGACCAGGCCGACGCGCTCCCCCAGGTCCAGGATCCGTTCGGCGGCCTCACCCGTGTCGGTCACCGGGGTCGTGTTGGCCATCGCGAGCACGGCGGTGTAGCCGCCCATCGCGGCCGCCTCCGAGCCGCTGCGGATCGTCTCGGCGTCCTCGCGGCCGGGCTCGCGCAGGTGCGTGTGCAGGTCGACCAGTCCCGGCAGTGCCACCAGGCCGTCGGCGTCGATGACCTCGGCACCGCCTGCTGAGCCGATCGACCCCACCTCGGTGATCAGGCCGTCCTCGACGAGCAGGTCCTGCCGGCCTGCACCTGCGAGGTCGGCGCCCTTGATGAGCAACGTCATACCGACTTTCCTTCCACGAGCTCCCGCTCCCCGACACCCTGCTCCCCCGCCAACGCGTGGTAGAGCACCGCCATCCGCACCGCCACCCCTGCCGACACCTGGTCGAGGATGAGCGATCGCGCGGAATCTGCTGCGTCTGCGGCGATCTCGAGACCGCGGTTCATCGGGCCCGGGTGGGCGATCACCGCGTGGTCCGGCAGCAGCTCGAGCCGTTCGCGGGTCAGTCCATAGCCGACGGTGTATTCCCTTGCCGTGGGGAAGAATCCGCCACTCATCCGCTCCCGCTGCACCCGCAGCATCATCGCGCCGTCCACCGTCGGGAGCACCGCGTCGAGGTCGTATGACGTGTCGAACCCGTCCTTCGCGGCCCACCCGTCGATGCCGCTCGGCATCAGTGTCGGAGGAGCCACCAGCGTGACCCTGGCGCCGAGGGTCTTCAGACAGATCAGGTTGCTGCGCAACACCCTCGAGTGGGTCAGGTCTCCGACGATGGCGATGTGGCGCCCCTCGAGGTCGCCGAGGCGGTGGCGGATCGTGTAGGCGTCCAGGAGTGCCTGCGTGGGGTGCTCGTGCATCCCGTCGCCGGCGTTGATGACGACCGCGTCGATCCACTTCGACACCTGCAACGGTGCGCCGCTCGCCTGGTGCCGGATGACCAACCCGTCGACACCCATCGCCGCCACCGTCAGCACGGTGTCGCGCAGCGACTCACCCTTGCTGACCGAAGACCCCTTGGCGGAGATGTTGATGACGTCCGCGGACAGCCACTTCCCGGCGATCTCGAACGAGGAGCGCGTGCGGGTCGAGTCCTCGAAGAAGAGGTTGACCACGGTGCGGCCGCGCAGGGTCGGCAGCTTCTTGACCTCGCGCCGCTGCACGTCGTGCATCGAGGCGGCGGTGTCGAGGAGCTGCAGGACCTCGTCTCGGTCGAGGTCGTGCATCGACAGCAGATGGCGCATCAGCGGTCTCCCCCGCAGATCCGGACCTCGTCGCGGTCGTCGTGCTCGGTCAGCAGGACCTGCACGCGTTCGCTGCTAGAGGTGGGCAGGTTCTTGCCGACGTGGTCGGCCCGGATCGGCAGGTCGCGGTGGCCCCGGTCGACCAGCACCGCGAGCCGGACGGCGCGGGGGCGGCCCAGGTCGCCCAGGGCGTCCATCGCCGCCCGCACGGTGCGGCCGGAGAAGAGCACGTCGTCGACCAGCACCACGGTCTTGCCGTCGATGCCACCGGCGGGGACGTCGGTGTGCTCCATGGCGCGCACCGGTTGGCGCCGCAGGTCGTCGCGGTACATCGTCACGTCGAGGGATCCGACAGGGATCTCGCGGCCCTCCACCTCGGCCATCACCTGCACGAGGCGGCGGGCGAGCGGGACGCCACGGGTCGGGATACCGAGGACCACGAGGTCCTGGGCGCCCCTGTTGCCCTCGAGGATCTCGTGGGCGATGCGGCGCAGGGCGCGGGAGACGTCACCCGGGTTGAGTACGACCCTTGCGGTGGGGTCGAGGTCTGCAGGTGGTGTGGGTTCCACAAAGTCGGGACGCGTCACGGCGTCGAGACCTCCTTCCCTGCCTCACGGGACAGGTCGTTAAAGGATGTCGGTCAGCGTGATCCTACCGTGACCCTCGCGGCCCTCCACCACCGGCTCGTGCCTGGGGATGACGGAGCGTCAGCGCGGCAGTTCGGATGCGTGTCCCAGGCCGACGAGTCGGCGGAAGCGGCGGCACCGCCTACAGGCCGACCTCGGCCGCCAGGGTGCGCAGCCGGTATTCGAACCATTCCTCGGGATGGTCGATCGTGCCGACGAGGTGGCCGAACAGCTCGAAGCTGATGGCGCCGTACAGCTGCAACCAGGCAGCCACCGCACGATCGACGACCGGTACCGGCACCCCCTCGAACACTGATCCCCGCGTGGCGGCCTCGAGGTCGGCACGCACCAGCTTCGGCAGGCGGACCGACGGCTCGTCCTCGAAGCGGCCGCGCGCCGCGGCTTCGCGCAGGAGATCACCCAGCACGACGACCGCTCGCGCCGCCGGACCCACCGTGTCGGCGGGCGCCTGGTAGCCGGGGACGCGGCTGCCATACAGCAGCGCGTACTCCGCCGGGTGTGCCACCGCCCACGCCCGCAACGACCGCCCTACGGCGACGAAGCGCCCACGCAGGTCGGACCGGGGCACGGCGGCCTCGGCTGTCTCGGCGGCCGCGCCCATGGCGTTGTAGCCGTCGATGATCAGCGCCGTCAACAGGTCATCACGGCTCGGGAAGTAGCGGTAGATCGCTGACGAGACCATCCCGAGCTCGCGAGAGACGGCACGCAGGGACAGATCTGCTCCCGTGACCTCCAACTGCCGCAGGGCGATCTGCTTGATCTCCTCGATCATCTCCGCCCGCACTCGGGCCCGCAGCCCTGTCCGCTTCGTCTCTGCCATGGCTTCATCCTGTCAGAGTCAGAGAGCGCTTGTCACGGAACGAGAGCAACGCTCTTGACACTGCCTCAAACAGGGGGTCATGATCGTCACGTCAGAGAGCAGTGCTCACATTAGAGAGAGATGGTCACCATGAGTCTGCACATCGTCGTCGGATCCGGGCCGGTCGGGAGCGCCACCAGCAGGCTGCTGCTCGACCGGGGCCACCACGTCCGCGTCATCACGCGGAGCGGGACCGGGGTCGACGGCACCGAAAAGGTTGCTGCGGATGCAGCAGACACCTCCCGCATCGCCGAGCTCACGGAGGGCGCCGCGGCGATCTACAACTGCGTCAACCCTCCCTACGACCAGTGGACCACCGCTTGGCCGCCGATCGCCGCTTCGCTGCTGGCGGCCGCTGAATCCGCAGGCGCCGTGCTCGCCACCACGTCGAACCTCTACGTCTACGGCGAGGTTGACGCCCCGATGACCGAGAGCCACCCGCTTGCCGCGACGGGGACCAAGGGCAGGGTCCGCATCCAGATGTGGCGGGATGCCCTGGCTGCGCACCAGGCGGGAAGGGTGCGCGTGTTCGAGGTCCGCGGCAGTGACTACATCGGGGCCAAGGCGTCCTCGCTGCTGTCCCTGGTGGTGCTGCCGGCCTGGGCCAAGGGGCGCACGGCCTGGATCCCCGGTGCGCTCGATGCCGCCCACAGCTGGACCGACGTGGAGGACGTCGCGAGGTTGCTCGTGACCGGCGCGCAGGATCCACGGGCGTGGGGCCGGGCGTGGCACGTCCCGACCGCCGAGCCCCGGACCATGCGCGAGCTCACCACCATGGCTGCGGAGGTGATGCACGTCGAGCCGAAGGTGCGACCGCTCCCCTACGCGGCAGTCTGGGCCGCCGGCCTGTTCAACCGGTCCGTGCGCGAGCTGCGCGAGACACAGCACCAGTTCCGCCGTCCGTTCATCCTCGACTCGAGCGCGGCCCAGGAGACGTTCGGCATCGAACCGATCCCGACACGTGAGGCCATCACTCGGGAGGTCGCCGCCACCGCAGCCCCCGCAGGCTGAGGAAGCCTGCGGGTCAGACGAGGGTCGGTTTGACCTCGGCAAGCCGAGCAAGCAGCCCGTTGACGAATGCCGGCGAGTCGTCCGTGGACAGAGCCGTGGCGAGCTCGACCGCCTCCGCGATCGCCACGGCGTCCGGGACGCCGTCGCTCCAGAGCACCTCGAACGAGCCGAGGCGCAGGATGGCCCGGTCGACCGCGGGCATCCGGTCGATCGTCCAGCCCTGGCTGTAGGTCGTCAGCAGCTCGTTGATCTGGGTCCATCGGTGCACGACCCCCTGGACCAGCTCCACGGTGTACTCCGGCAGCGGCGTCTCCGCCGCTGGCTTCGCGAGCCGGTCAGCGAGCAGCGTCTCGACATTGAGCCCGCGCTGCTCGGCCTCGAAAAGGATGTCCAGCGCGCGTTTGCGCGCCTTGGATCGAGCACTCACTCGTTGACGCGACCGAGGTAGGAACCGTCTCGGGTGTCGACCTTGACCTTGGTGCCCTGCTCGAGGAACAGCGGCACGGAGATCTGGGCACCGGTCTCGAGGGTCGCCGGCTTGGTGCCGCCGGTGGACCGGTCGCCCTGCAGTCCCGGCTCGGTGTAGGTGATCTCGAGCACCACGGAGGCGGGCAGCTCGACATACAGCGGGTTGCCGTCGTGCGTGGCGACGATGGCGGTCTGGTTCTCGAGCATGAAGTTCGCGACGTCACCGACGACCGAGCCCTGGACCGTGATCTGCTCGTAGGTCTTGCCGTCCATGAAGACGTAGTCGTCGCCGTCCTTGTAGAGGTACTGCATGTCGCGCTTGTCGACGTTGGCGGTCTCGACCTTGGTGCCGGCGTTGAAGGTCTTGTCGACGGTCTTGCCGGACATGACCGCCTTGAGCTTGGTGCGCACGAAGGCGGGGCCCTTGCCGGGCTTGACGTGCTGGAACTCCACGACCGACCAGAGCTGGTTGTCGAGGTTGAGGACCATGCCGTTCTTGAGGTCGTTCGTCGAAGCCAAGAGCTGCGTCACTTTCGTCTGCCGGAGCCGCACCTCGCGCGGTGTGCGCACGACGGTGCCCCGGAGGCCAACGGGGGATCGCCAGCATTCTACCGGGGCGGGACCCCGGATCCGGAATCCGTGGGCGCGGGCACCGTCAGCCAGGTCAGCTCGGCCTCTCCGTAGCGGCCCGGCGGGGAGGGGTAGTCGAGTGGCTCACCGTGGACGCGCAACGGCAGGGGCACATACGTGAGCAGCCCGTATGGCGAGTGGCTGGTCAGGCGCACCGGCTCGCCCGAGCCGTCCGGTTGGCTCGGCAGTTCTGCGGCGCGAAGGGTGGTGAGCCAGTGCGCGGTCCGCGCCAGCGAGAGGCGGGCGGCCCCCGGCCCGGTCTCGTGCCGGCGGGCCAGCAGGTTCATGACCTCCGCGGCGACCAGGTAGCCGGTGGCATGGTCGAGCGCCTGGGCGGGCAGCGCCCCGGGTCGCCAGACACCGTCGACCTCGGCGCCATAGGCGTGCCCGATGCCCACCGCCGACTGCACGACGCTGTCGAACCCCCGCTGGTCGGCCCACGGCCCGTCGAACCCCCACGCGCAGAACTCGACCCGGACGAGGTGCGGGTGCCGCTCCCCCACGGCCCGCGCATCCAGCCCGAACCTGGCCAGGGCCCCGGGGCGGTAACCCGTCACCAGCACATCCGCCTCGTGCAGCAGCTCGTCCACCCGCGCTGACACGGCGGCATCGGCGAGGTCGGCGGTGCCGGTGCGCTTGGCGAACCCGGTGTCGAGGTGCTGGTCGAGCAGCTCCGGGAGCGCCGGTGGGTCGAGTCGGAGCACGTCGGCGCCCAACGCCCCGAGCAGCCTGGTGGCGGTCGGCCCGGCGATCACCCGAGTCAGGTCGAGCACCCGGAGGCCGGACATCGGCAGACCATCCGCGGGAGAAAGCGGCACCGCACCCTCGGCCTCGTCGACCTCGACCAGAGGCACACCGGCGACGGCCTCACCCTGCGGGTGCGCGCGCCACTGCTCCAGAGTGCGCAGGGCGGCGGCGATACCGCCGGCGGCACGGACGCTCTGCTCGACCTCCTGCGCCGACCGCTCCCGCAACCGGTCGGCCACCGCGTCGCGGTCGTCGGTGCCGAGGACGTCGGCCAGGGCAGCGCGGTGATGGGGATAGTTGCCGTGCAACCGGACCCACCCGTCCGACGTCTGGAAGTAGCCCGACAGCGGCGCGAAGGGCTCAGGCGCACGGCCGTCGACACGCAGGTGGCCGATGGAGTCGAACGATGCGGCCGTGAGGACCGGGTCCACCTCGAAACGCAGTGGTGCCCCTCGCAACTCGGCCAACCGGGAGGCGGCGACAGCAGCGGCCTCCACCGCCCGCACCGCCATGAGGTGCACCGGGAGGGGCCCGGGCCACAGGTCCCCGGCTGCTCGCCCCGTCAAGGCGTCGCCGGGCGGCCGCTGAGGGCGAGCGCCTGCATGGCCAAGAGGTAGGAGTCGGCGCCGAACCCCGCAATGGTGCCGGTGGCGACCCCGCCGACCACTGAGGTGTGGCGGAACTCCTCCCGCGCCGCCGGGTTCGACAGGTGCACCTCGACCAGCCTCGCCCCCGCGCTGGTGACGAGCGCGCACGCGTCGCGCAGGGCATACGAGTAGTGGGTGAAGGCGGCCGGGTTGAGGATGACGTCGGCCCTCTCGTCCACCGCCTCGTGGATCCAGCCGATCAGCTCGGCCTCGTCGTCGGTCTGGCGGAACTCGAGGGAGAGACCGAGCTCCTCGGCCTGGCTCTGCGTGGAGGCCGCCACGTCCTCGAGGGTGGCCGAGCCGTAGACCTCGGGCTCCCTGGTGCCGAGGCGCCCGAGGTTCGGGCCGCTGAGCACGAAAACGCGATGGGGCGTCATACGTGGAGTCTAGGGCGGCCGAACCTGCCAGGACCGGATGGCGTGCACTCGGGCGCTGGGGTGGGCAGACTGCGGTGCATGAAGTGGAGTCGAGCCAGCATCAGCGCCCTGCCCGTCCTGGCCACCGCGAGCCTCGCGGCCTATGACCTGGCCCAGAAACGACATGCGCTGCTGCGCAACTTCCCGGTGGTCGGCCACTTCCGCTACCTGCTGGAGGCGATCGGGCCGGAGCTGCGCCAGTACATCGTCACCTCCAACGACCAGGAGCGACCGTTCAGCCGAGATCAGCGCCGCTGGGTCTATGCCTCGAGCAAGCTGGAGAACAACTACTTCGGGTTCGGCACCGACAACGACATGGAGAACCTGTCCGGCTACCCGATCATCAAGCAGCGGACGTTCTCGTCGGTGGTCCCGCCGTCCGGGATCCACGCCGGCGAGGAGGTCTGGCTGCCCTCGGCGAAGGTGATGGGGGCAGCCCGCGGGCGGGCCAAGGCCTTCCGGCCGGACTCGGTGGTCAACGTCTCTGCCATGAGCTATGGCTCACTGTCCGCCCAGGCGGTCGAGGCGATCAACCGCGGGGTGGCGATCTGCGACGCGATGCAGAACACCGGCGAGGGAGGGCTGTCTCGCTACCACCGCAAGGGAGGCAACCTGATCTTCCAGATCGGCACCGCCTACTTCGGCTGCCGGGACGAGGAGGGCCGCTTCGACCTCGCGCGGCTCAAGGATCTCGTCGCGAGCGCGCCGGTCAAGGCGATCGAGGTCAAGATCAGCCAGGGCGCCAAGCCCGGTCTCGGTGGTGTGCTGCCCGGCGTCAAGGTGACCGAGGCGATCGCGGAGGCCCGCGGTGTGCCTGTCGGCGTCACGTGCGTCAGCCCCTCCCGCCACGCCGAGTTCCACGACGTCGACAGCATGCTCGACTGGGTGGAGCTGCTCGCCACCGAGACCGGCCTCCCGGTGGGCATCAAGTCGGCCGTCGGCGCCTCGACGTTCTGGGAGGACCTCGTCCGCCAGATGGCCACGACCGACCGCGGCGTCGACTTCATCACCGTCGACGGCGGCGAGGGCGGCACCGGCGCGGCGCCACTGACCTTCAGCGACTCGGTCGCGCTGCCCTTCCGGCTCGGGTTCGCCCGCGTCTACTCGCTGTTCGCCGAGGCCGGCCTCACCGACGACATCACGTTCATCGGGTCCGGCAAGCTCGGGCTGCCCGACAACGCGATGGTCGCGTTCGCGCTGGGCTGCGACATGGTCAACGTGGCACGCGAGGCCATGCTGTCGGTGGGCTGCATCCAGTCCCAGCGCTGCCACACCGACCGCTGCCCGACCGGAGTCGCCACGCAGGACCCGTGGCTGACGCGCGGGCTCGACCCCAGCCTGAAGTCGGTCCGGTTGGCCAACTACATCCGCACCCTCCGCCGCGACCTCGTCAAGGTGTCCGAGGCCTGCGGCGTCTACCACCCGGGTCTGGTCACCGGCGACGACATCGAGATCCTGGACCGGACCCGGTCCAGCGAGCCGGTCCGCGAGGTCTACGGCTACCAGCCCGGCTGGGGCGTGCCGTCCGACGCCGACCGCGACGCGCTCTACGCGCTGCTCTCCGAGGTGGCCCCCGAGGGCGGCAGCGCGAGGCAGTCGGCCTCCGCCACCGGTTGACCAACTCGACGGTCCGACGCTGGGCCGCGCGTCGGCCAACTCGCGCTCGCCAGAGGCGCAGTCACGTCGCGCTCGGCAGAGGCGCAGTCACGTCCCGCTGGCCAGCGGGACGGTCAAGCCGCGCTGGTAAACCCGCCGAATCATGCCGGTATGCCGCCACGAACGTCAGGTTTGCCAGCGCGGCTTCACGTCGGAGCCACCACGAATCGCACGTCACGCTGGCACTGCCCGGCGCCACACCGTGCGGCACGCCGGTATGACGGCCGCTCACCCCGGTAGTGCCAGCGCGAGTTGCGAAAACGCGTCCCGGGCAAACCCTCAACCGAGGGAGATCGCGCCACCCGGAGAGGTGTCACTGGAGACCGCGGCGTAGGCGGCCTGCACGAGGGCCGGGTCGGGGCCCTCGAGCCGCACGGGACGGCCGACGCCGGCCAGCACCACGAATCGCAACAACGAGCCGCGGGCCTTCTTGTCCCGCTTCATCGCGTCGAGCAGCTGCGGCCACCGGTCGCCCCGGTAGGCGACCGGCAGGCCGAGAGCGGACAGGATCTGTCGGTGCCGGTCGACCGTCTCGTCGTCGAGCTTGCCGGCCAGACGGGCGAGCTCAGCGGCATACACCATGCCCACGCTCACGGCCGCCCCGTGCCGCCAGTTGTAGCGCTCGGCCAGCTCGACGGCGTGGCCGAACGTGTGCCCGTAGTTGAGGATCTCGCGCAGCGAGGACTCCTTGAGGTCGGCGGCCACGACGCGGGCCTTGACGGCCACCGCCCGCTCGACCAGCTCGCGCAGCACCGGACCGTCGACCTTCGCCGCCTCCGGATCGGCCTCGACCAAAGTCAGGATCCGCTCGTCGTCGATGAAGCCGCACTTGACCACCTCCGCCAACCCCGCCACGAGGTCGTTGGCAGGCAGGGTCTCCAACGACGCGAGGTCACACAGCACCCCGGCCGGGGGGTGGAACGCCCCGACGAGGTTCTTGCCCTCCGCGGTATTGAGACCGGTCTTGCCGCCCACCGCCGCGTCGACCATGCCGAGCAAGGTCGTCGGCACCTGCACCACGCGGACCCCCCGCAGCCAGGTGGCGGCGACGAAGCCGGCCAGGTCGGTGGTGGCTCCCCCGCCGAGCCCGACGACGGCATCCGACCGCGTGAAGCCGGCCTGCCCGAGCACACCCCACAGGAACGCCGCGACCTCGGCCGACTTGGCGGCCTCGGCGTCCGGCACCTCCGCCACGAAGGCGGAGTAGCCGCGTTCGGCAAGGTCGTCCCGCACCGCCTCACCCGTGGCACGCAGCGCCCGGGGGTGCACGACGAGGACGCGCTCGACGCCCTCACCGATCATCGACGGCAGCTCACCGAGCAGGCCGTGCCCGATCACCACGTCGTAGTCGTCGCCCACGCGGATGCGGGTCGGATCACTCACGCGCCATCTCCCAGTCGTCCCACGATCTCGTCCACCACGTCCTCCGGCGTCCGGCCGGCAGTGTCGACCGTCAGCGTCGCGAGCCGTTCATAGGTCCCGCGCCGCCGCTCCATCAGCTTGACCCACTGCCCGCGTGGGTTGATCGCCATCAACGGCCGCGACCGGTTGAACCCGACGCGGGCGGCAGCGTCGGCGATACCCACGTCGAGGAAGACGACCGTGTGGCCGGCCAGCGCCACGGCGATCTGCTCGTCCATCACCGCCCCACCGCCGAGCGCCACCACGCCGTCGTGCTCGGAAAGCGCGGCAATGACCTCGACCCGTTCGAGCTGACGGAAGGCCGGTTCGCCGTCGACCACGAAGATGTCCGAGATGGTGCGCCCGGTCCTCGCCTCCACCTGCTGGTCGGTGTCGCGCAGCCGGCAGCCGAGGCGGGCCGCGAGGACGGCGCCGACAGTGGACTTGCCGGACCCGGGCGGGCCGATCAGGACGGCCACCGGCCGGGGGCCGCTGTCGTCGGTCACCACGAGCGCATCGTCTCCGGGATCGCGTCGAGGTAGCCGCGCAGGTTGCGGGCCGTCTCGGGCACGCTGTCGCCGCCGAACTTCTCGACCGCGCACTCGGCGAGCACGAGCGCCACCATCGCCTCGGCGACCACTCCCGCCGCCGGCACGGCGCACACGTCGGACCGCTGGTGGATCGCCTTGGCGACGCCCCCATCGGCCACGTCCACGGTGTCCAGTGCGCGTGGCACCGTGCTGATCGGCTTCATCGCGGCCCGCACCCGGAGCACCTCACCGGTCGACATCCCGCCCTCGGTGCCGCCGGCCCGACCGGTCCTCCGGTGGATGACGCCGTCCGCGTCGCGTTCGATCTCGTCGTGGGCAGCC
Source organism: Segeticoccus rhizosphaerae (assembly GCF_005222685.1). Taxonomy (NCBI): domain Bacteria; kingdom Bacillati; phylum Actinomycetota; class Actinomycetes; order Micrococcales; family Intrasporangiaceae; genus Segeticoccus; species Segeticoccus rhizosphaerae. Next base: position 22,778 of record NZ_SWMA01000018.1, on the reverse strand, counting down.
GAGCCCCGCCTTGCCGCCGTGCGGAAGCCGTCGCCCACCTCGACGCCCTTGATCGCCTGGATGCCCATGAGCGCACCGGCGAGTCGGGCGTCCAGCCGGCGGTCCCAGTGCACGTGTGAGCCGAGGCCGGGCGGCAGTCCGTAGGCCAGCACCTCCACCACGCCACCCAGCGTGTCGCCGTCTCCGCGAGCGGCCTCCACCTCACCCACCATCGCCGCCGACCCGGCCGCGTCCAACGTGCGCACCGGGTCGGCGTCCAGCGCCTCGACGTCGTCCGGGGTCGGCAGCGGGGCGTCCGCACCGACTCCAGCGGCACCGATGGCGACCGTGTGCGACACCAAGCGGATCCCGTAGGCCTGGGCCAGGAACGCCGCAGCCACCGAGCCGAGCGCCACCCGCGCCGCGGTCTCTCGCGCCGACGCGCGCTCGAGCACCGGCCGGGCCTCATCGAACCCGTACTTCTGCATCCCCACGAGGTCCGCGTGGCCGGGACGCGGCCGCGTCAGGGGCCGGTTGCGCGCCAGCTCCTGAGGCGCGCCCACGTCGTTCGACCCCGCGAGCGCCTCGGCTGCGACCGGGTCGGGACTCATCACCGCCTGCCACTTGGGCCACTCGGTGTTGCCGATCCGGATCGCGACGGGCGAGCCGATGGTGCTCCCGTGCCGCACACCACCCAAGAACTCGACCTCGTCCTGCTCGAACTTCATCCGCGCGCCCCGGCCGAACCCGAGCCGCCGACGCGCGAGCGCGGAGGCGACCTGCCCGGTCGTGACCTCGACCCCCGCCGGCAGCCCCTCCATCACCGCGACCAGGGCGGGCCCGTGCGACTCACCGGCGGTCAACCAACGCAGCATGCTCTGGATCCTGCCACGGCGGGTCAGCCGGTCAGCGCCCCGGTCACCAGCTGGACCGGCAGCAGCACCCCCACGAACGCACCCACGATGATCGGTGGCCCGTAGGCGATGAAGCTCTTGAGGCCACGGCGCCGGGTGACCAGCAGGACCACCGCGAGGACGCCGCCGAGGATGAAGCCCGCGTAGATGCCGATCAGCACCGGCCACCAGCCCAGCCAGCCGAGCACGAGTCCCATCAGTCCCGCGAGCTTGACGTCGCCGAGCCCGAGACTGCTGCCACCGGGGGAGAAGAGGGCGAGCAGGAAGTAGCCGACGAGCAGGACCACTGCGGCGATGACGGCCCGCACCAAGGCGCCCCACTCGCCGGTCCCCCACGAACCCAGGACCAGCAGGACGAGCAGGATCGGGAAGGAAGGCAGCACGATCGGGTCGGGCAGCCGGTGCACGTCCAGGTCGATGGCGACCAGGGTGATCCCGACCGCCGCGAGATACAGGTATGCCGGGAGCAACAGCCCGTGACCGACGTCACCGATGCGCCACGCGAGCAGCGCCCACAGGACTCCCAGCGCCGGCACGAACCACCAGCCCACCGCCCGCCGCGGCGCCTCCTGCTCGTCCTCCAGCCGGTAGGAGCGGGCCTCCACCCAGCGGCTCAGCGCCAGGCCGACCCCGATCCCGAGCACGCCGCACAGGGCCACCAGCCAGCCGACGGGTTCGGCCCAGCCCTCGGCGAGGGGGATGCTCAGGGGTGCCACGGCTACCGTCCTGCCAGCGCGGCGACACCGGCCGAGCGCATCGCCTCGACGGGCGGCTCCAACCCGGTCATGAGCAGGACCTGGCGTGCGGCCTGGTGCACGAGCAGGTCGAGGCCACCGGCCACGCTCGCGCCCCTGCTGTCGAACGCCGCGGCAAGCGGTGTCGGCCAGCCGTCGTAGACGACGTCCAGCAGCACCTGGCCGGCGGAGGAAGGCGCGTCACCGAGCCGGGCGGCCAGCGCGTCCGCTCCACCTGGCGGAGCGGTGTTGACCACGAGGGGCGCGGCCGCCACGATGCCGTGCGCCTCGTCCTCGCGCCGGACCTGCACGCTCACGCCGAGCTGCTCCGCCAGGGCGAGCGCCGGCGGCCGAGCCCTTTCGCGGACCACGAGCACCACGTCGGCGACGCCGAGGCCCGCCAGGGCGGCCAGCACCGATCGCGCGGTGGCGCCCGACCCGATGACCACCGCCGGCACGTTCGGCGCCGCCGCGCTCGACCAGCCGGCGTCCTGCAGGGCGCGGGTCACGCCATACACGTCGGTGTTGTCGGCGCGCCACCCCCGTTCCGGACGGCGCACGAGGGTGTTCGCCACACCCAGGTCGCGCACCAGCTCCGACACCTCGTCGGCGACGTCCAGGGCCACCTCCTTGAGCGGCATGGTGAGTGAGAGGCCGACCCAGGAGCCGTCCAACGCCTCGACGAAGCTCGGCAGGGCTGCAGCGGCCACGTCGTGGGCGCCGTAGGACCAGCCGTCCAGCCCGAGCGAGCGGTAGGCGGCCGCGTGCAGCGCCGGCGAGAGGGAGTGCGCGATCGGCGAACCGAGAACCGCCGCCCGGTTCCACGCAGCTGGTCGCGTTCCTCGGCGCTCGTGCCGGCTGCCTCGCTGCGCTCGTGTCCTCGCGCTGTCGTCTCCGCTCAGCACTGACTCTTGTGCGCCCGACACCACTGGTGGAACAGCTCCTCGTTGTGTTGCTGCTCGGCGTAGGTCTCGGCGAACCGCGTCTCCCCCGTCACCGGGTTCACGGCCACGAAGTAGAGCCACTTGCCCTTGGCCGGGTGCGCGGCCGCCTCGATGGACGCGGCACCCGGGTTGTTGATCGGCCCGGGCGGCAGCCCCTTGTAGCGATAGGTGTTGTAGCGGCTCTTGCTGTTGCGCTCCTTGTCGGAGGTCCCCGCAGCGCCTCGACGCTGGGCGATGTAGTGCACCGTGGAGTCCATCTGCAGCTTCATGCCCGCCTGCACCCGGTTGAGGATCACCCTGGCCACCTTCGGGCGGTCGGTCTTGGCCTTCGCCTCCCCCTCCACGATGCTCGCGATGGTCAGCGTTCGCTGGTAGTCGGCCGGCTGGATGTCGAGCTCCTTCAGCTCGCTGACCGCCTTGGTGACCATCGTCCGGACCTGCTGGGTGGCCGGGGTGCCCGGCGAGAAGGAGTAGGTCGCGGGGAAGAGGTAGCCCTCGAAGTTGCCCTTCGCCTGCTTGGGTAGCCCGGCGCTCACGGGAGTGACCTTCTTGTAGTCCGAGAGCGGCACCCCCGTCTGCTTCGACAGCTTGGCGAAGATCTCGCTCTTCCACATCCCTTCGGGCAGCGTCACCTTCGTCACCGCCCTGCTGGACGGGTCGAGCAGCAGGGTCAGGGCCGACTTGGCGCTCATGTGCTTCTTGAGTTGGTAGGTGCCCGGCGCGATGGAGGCGAACTCCGGCTCCGCCGCGGCCTCGTCGTTGAAGGAGTCGACGCTCTTGATCACGCCGGCGCGCTGCAGCGTGTTGGCGATCTGGCTGCCGCTCTCACCGGGCTTGATCACGATGGAGACCTGCCCGGTGCCCTCACCGGCGTAGTCATCCGGCGCGCGGTGGGTGATCGAGTCGACGATCGGACGGATGGCCTGCACCGCCACCACACCGCCGGCGACCACGAGGGCGAGGGCCACCAGGATCGCGATCCAGCGCCGACGGCGGCGCGGCGCTCCACCGGTCACCGATTCGGGGTCGTCCTCCACCGGCGCCGCCTCGGCGTCGGGACGGAAGCCGTCGTCGCGATCGTCAGCCACCGCGTGACCCGGGTCGTCGGTGCCGTCGGCTGGCCCCTCACCGGGCTGGCTCTCGCCACCGAAGATGGAGTCCTCGAGTCGCGGGTCTGTCATCAGCGCTGACCTTCGTTGTCTGCCCGAGCACGTCTGGCTCGAGGTTTGCGGCCCCCCACGAGCACCCCTGCAGGTTGACCCGTGGCGCGCTCGGAGTCAAGCGCGGCCTGCAGGATCAGGACCGCCGCGGCCTGGTCGACGCGGGCGCGCTGGCGACGTCCGGCCACACCACTTCCTCTCATCTGACGATGAGCATCGACGGTCGTGAGCCGTTCGTCCACCAACCGGATCGGTGTGTCGCGAAGCAGGTGGTGCAGCGCGAGCGCGTAGTCGCGCGCCCCGGCGGCGGCCGGACCCTCGGCGCCGGACAGCGACAGGGGCAGTCCCACCACGACCTCGACCACCTCGTGCGCACGGACGTAGCGCTCGATCTCGCGCTGGTCGGTCCGTCCCTCCATGTCCCGCGGCAGGGTGGCCACCGGCGATGCCAGCATGCCGTCGGGGTCGCAGGTCGCCAGACCGACGCGGACACTGCCCACGTCGATCCCGGCCCTGACCCCACGGCGCACGGTCAGCGGCCCGCGGTGACGCGCTCGCCCACGGCGTGCTCGACGTCCGCGAGGGCGGCATCGATGCGGGAGGGGTCCGTGCCGCCGCCCTGGGCCAGGTCGTCCTTGCCGCCGCCTCCTCCGCCGAGGGTGGTCGCCGCGGTCTTGACCAGCTCGCCGGCCCGGACCCCCCAGTCGCGGGCGGGCTGGTTGGTCGCCACGATGACGACGGGCCGCCCCTTGGCCACCCCCGCCACCGCCACGACACCCGGACGATCGTCGCCGAGCCTCTGCCTCAGCTCGAGGGTGAGGGTCCGCAGGTCGTCCGTCGTCGCCCCGGAGCCGGCGTCGTGGCGCACGAATCCCACCCCGAAGACGTCCTTGGCCCCTGCGGCGATCTGCCCCGCCGAGGCGAGCACCTGCTGGTGGTGCAGCGCCTGGATCTCCCGCTCGGCCTCCTTGAGCCGGGCCAGCAGCGACGAGACCCGGTCGGGCAGCTCCTCGGGGCGTGCCTTGAGCGTGGTGGCCAGCTCGGCCACCAGGGAGCGCTCGCGACCGAGGTAGCGCAACGCGTCCATCCCGACCAGCGCCTCCACCCGGCGGACGCCCGAGCCGACGGAGGACTCACCGGTCACGCTCAGGGCGCCGACCTGCGAGGAGTGCTGCACGTGGGTGCCACCGCACAGCTCGCGCGACCAGGGGCCACCGATCTCCACGACGCGCACGTCCTCGTCGTAGGTCTCGCCGAAGAGGGCGAGGGCGCCGAGCTCGCGGGCCTTCGGCAGGGGCATGACCATGGCCGAGACGGGCAGGTCCTGCCGGACCGCGAGGTTGGCGACCTCCTCGACCTCGCTGCGGGTCGCGGCGCTCAGCGCGGAGTTCCAGGCGAAGTCGAGCCGCAGGTAGCCGGGCTTGTTGTAGGAACCGCTCTGCAACGCGGTCGGGCCGAGCACCTGCCGCAGCGCGGCGTGCACCACGTGCGTGCCGGAGTGGGCCTGGCACGCCGAGAGCCGCCACTCGGGGTCGACGCTGGCGTGCACGTCCTGGCCGACGCGCACCTCGCCCTCGAGCACCTCGACGCGGTGCACGATCAGTCCCTTGACGGGCCGTTGGACGTCGAGCACCCGCAGGCGTGCGCCGTCGGCGGTGATGACGCCCTCATCGGCGATCTGACCACCCGACTCGGCGTAGAACGGCGTGCGCTCGAGCACCACCTCCACCTGCTCGCCCTGACCGGCCACGGGCACCAGCTCGCCGCCCCTCAGCAGGCCACGCACCCGCGAGTCGGTGTCCAGCTCGACGTAGGCACGGAACTCGGTCGGACCCTGCTCACGCAGCTGCCGGTAGGCGTGCGTGTCGCCGTGCCCGCTCTTCTTGGCCCGGGCGTCGGCCTTGGCTCGCTCCCGCTGCTCGGTCATCAGCCGACGAAAACCCTCCTGGTCGACCTCGAGGCCCTGCTCTGCCGCCATCTCCAGGGTCAGGTCGATCGGGAACCCGTAGGTGTCGTGCAGCGCGAACGCCTGGCCTCCCTCGAGGAGGTGCCCGCCCGAGCTCTTCACCTTCTCCACCGCGGTGTCCAGGATCGTCGTCCCCGAGGCGAGGGTGCGCCGGAAGGCGACCTCCTCGGCATACGCGATCTGGCTGATCCGCTCGAAGCCGCGCTCCAGCTCGGGGTAGGACGCCTTCATCCGGTCCTTGCTGATCGGCAGGAGCACCGGGAGCGAGGGCTCGTCGACGCCGAGGAGCCGCATCGAGCGCACCGCCCGGCGCAGCATCCGGCGCAGCACGTAGCCGCGGCCCTCGTTGCCGGGCGTGACGCCGTCGCCGATGAGCATCAACGAGCTGCGGACGTGGTCGGCCACGACGCGCAGCCGCACGTCGTCGGGGTGGCTGGTTGCCGCGTCGTGGTGGCTGTGCTCGCCGTAGCGCTTGCCGGCCAGCTCGGCGGCGGCCTCGATGACGGGGTAGACCTCGTCGATCTCGTAGAGGTTGTCGACGCCCTGCAGCACGGTGGCCATCCGCTCGAGCCCCATGCCGGTGTCGACGTTGCGCGAGGGCAGCTCGCCCGCGACGTCGAAGTCGTCCTTGGCCCGCACCGCGGACAGGTCGTACTGCATGAAGACGAGGTTCCAGATCTCCATGTAGCGGTCCTCGTCGACCGCGGGGCCGCCCTCGCGGCCGTAGTCCGAGCCCCGGTCGAGGAAGATCTCGCTGCACGGACCACCTGGCCCGGCCACGCCCATGTGCCAGTAGTTGTCCTTCTTGCCGCGGCGCACCACCCGCTCCGCGGGGATCTCGGTCAGGCAGGTCCACAGGTCCGCGGCCTCGTCATCGTCCTCGTAGACGGTGGCCCACAGCTTGCTGGGGTCGAGGCCGTAGCCTCCGCCCGTCTGGCTGGTGGTGAGCAGCTCCCAGGCGAAGGCGATCGCGTCGGCCTTGAAGTAGTCGCCGAACGAGAAGTTGCCGTTCATCTGGAAGAAGGTGCCGTGCCGGCTGGTCTTGCCGACCTCCTCGATGTCGCCGGTGCGCACACACTTCTGCACGCTCGTGGCACGCTTCCACGGCGCAGTCTCCTGGCCGAGGAAGTAGGGCTTGAACGGCACCATCCCGGCGTTGACGAACAACAGATTGGGATCGTCGTAGAGCAGCGGCGCGCTGGGCACGACGACGTGCCCCTTCTCTTCGAAGAAGCGCAGCCAACGTCGCCGGATCTCAGCGGTTTCCATGGGTTTCCTTCAGGTCGGGTCAGCCGACAGACCACAGCACAGCGTATGCCGTGTGCCGGAGCCGTGCTCGCGTCTGTCGTCGTGCGGGTGGGCGGGAGCGGGGCCGGTGGCCCTACCGAGCTCGAGCACCCGTCGGGTCCTCGACGAGACGGCGACCCTCGTCCGGGGACAGGCCGGGGGCCGCAGTGCCGGTGCCGATGCCGGTGTCCATGCCCAGCGCCTGACGCAGCTCGGCCTCTCGCTCGGCCATGCCCTCGCGCACCGCATCTGTGATCTCGTGCCACTGGCGGTAGACGCCGTCGAGTGCGCCGGCCCGCGACAGCGAGCGCAGCAGGAGTGCTCCCGCGGCGGCACCGGCGGCGAGCAGCAGCGCGCGGCGCACCTCAGCCGTCCTTCCGGTGCTTGCCACCGCCACGCCTGCGGCCGAAGGCCGAGCGCACGCCGTAGCTGAAGGCCGCCACCTTGACGACCGGCCCGCCCAGGGTCGCGGCGAACAACGAGGTCAACGCGCTGACGTTGGCCGACATCGTGGCGACGTTGGTCGTGATCGCGTCGACCCGGACGATCTGCTCGTTGGTCGAGGCCACCGTGTCGGTCACCTGGGACAACAGCGGCACGGTCTGCTCGGAGACACCCTGCACACCGGACCGGGCCTCGTCCAGGACCTGGCCGGCCTTGCCGATCACGGACCCCGTCCGGAGGACGAGGTAGGCAAAGGCCAGCGCCGCGATCATCCCTGCGATGTCGCCCAAGGACACACTCACGTTGAAATCACCTCGCTGTTTCCTTTGCCGCAGCCTCGGCGCTGTTGCGGCTGCGGCCAAACCCTACCGTGCAGGCTCAGACGGTGACCTCGGCGGCATCCGCGACGATCGACGTCTTCGGCTCCGCGAAGTGGCAGGCGATGGTGTGCAGCTCGCCGCTGTCGTTGCGGGGGATCAGCGCCGGCTCCTCCTGGGCGCAGATGTCCTGGGCCTTCCAGCAGCGGGTGCGGAAACGGCAGCCGCTCGGCGGGTTGATCGGGCTGGGCACGTCCCCGACGAGACGGATCCGCTCCTCCGGCACCGCTCCGCGGACCACGTTGAGGTCGGGCGCGGCGGACAGGAGCGCCTGCGTGTACGGGTGCTGCGGTGCGCCGTAGATGGACTCGCGGCTGCCCAGCTCGACGACCTTGCCGAGGTACATCACGGCGACGCGGTCACAGAAGTGCCGGACGACGCCGAGGTCGTGCGCGACGAAGATGAAGGCGAGGCCCAGCTCCTTGCGCAGCTTCTCGAGCAGGTTCATCACCTGGGCCTGGATCGACACGTCGAGCGCCGAGACCGGCTCGTCGGCGATGATCAGCTTGGGCTCGACCGCGAGCGCGCGAGCGATTCCGATGCGCTGGCGCTGGCCACCGGAGAACTCGTTGGGATAGCGGTTGATGTGCTCCGGGTTGAGGCCCACCAGCTCGAGCAGCTCCTGGACCCGCGCCTTGCGCTTGTTCTTGGGCAGCAGGTTGTGGACCTGCAGCGGCGTGCCGATGATGTTGCCCACGGTGTAGCGCGGGTTCAGGGAGCCGTAGGGGTCCTGGAAGATGATCTGGAGGTCGCGGCGCATACCGCGCAGCTGCCGCTCCTTCAAGTGGCCGATCTCCCTGCCCTGGAACTGGATCGAGCCGGCCGTGGGTTCCAGCAGCCGGGTGATGAGCCGCCCGGTCGTCGTCTTTCCACAGCCGGACTCCCCCACGAGACCGAGGGTTTCGCCCGGCGCGACGTCGAAGGAGACCCCGTCCACGGCGCGGATCTGCAGGGTCGTCGGGAAAAGGCCGGTGTACTCCCTGACGGGGAAGTACTTGACCAGGTCCTTGACGACCAGCATCGGCTTGCGGTCCGGGTCGCTGTCCGGGTGGACGACCGGCGCCGCCTCGCGATAGCGGTCGCTGTCCTGGGTGCCCAGCTGATCACTCATGGCTTCTGCCCTCGCTCCCGTCCAGGCTCGGCGCGATCTCGTCGCGGAAGATGTCGGCGGGCTCGGCGAGGTGGCACCGGGTCACCCGGTCGGACTGGCTCTCCGGCGGGATGAGCTCGGGCAGCTCCTTGATGCAGCGCCCGCCCGGGACCCGCTCCATGAAGTCGCACCGCGGGTGGAAGGAGCAGCCGGTCGGCAGGTTGAGCAGGCTGGGCGGTAGCCCCCGGACGGGCCGCAGGCTCGAACCGGTCGCCGAGATCGAGGGCACGCTGCTGAGCAGGCCCCAGGTGTACGGGTGTCGCGGCTGGGCCAGCACCTCGGTGGCCGTTCCGTGCTCGACGGCGCGACCGGCATACATCACCAGGACCTCGTCGGCGACCTCCGCGACCACCGCGAGGTCGTGCGTGATGAGCACGATCGCCGAACCGAACTCGTCCTGCAGGTCGTTGAGCAGGTCGAGGATCTGGGCCTGGACCGTGACGTCGAGCGCCGTGGTGGGCTCGTCGGCGATGAGCAGCTTCGGGTCGTTGACCAGCCCGAGCGCGATCATCGCACGCTGGCGCATGCCACCGGAGAACTCGTGGGGGTACTGCTTGGCCCGGCGGGCCGGGTTCGGGATGCCCACCCGGTCCAGCATCTCGACCGACCTTTTCATCGCGACCGACTTGGAGACCTTGTGGTGCGCCCGGTAGGCCTCCGCGATCTGCCAGCCGACCCGCAGGAAGGGATGCAGTGACGACTGGGGATCCTGGAAGATCATCGCCGCGGTCGCGCTGCGCATCCGGCGGATCGTCTGTGCCGAGGCCCCGACGATCTCCTGGCCGTCCAGCATGATCGAGCCGCCGATGCGGGCCCGGCGGGTGTCGTGCAGACCCATGACGGCCATGCTCGACACGCTCTTGCCCGAACCGGACTCCCCCACGATGGCCAGCGTCTGGCCCATCTGCAGGTCGTAGTTGAGCCCGTTGACCGCCTGGACGAGTCCGTCCTCGGTCGGGAACTGCACAGTCAGGTCGGTGACCTTGAGGATCTGCTCGCCGACCTTCTTGCCCTCGCGGCCGCGCCGCTGGGCGATGTTCGGTCCGCTCTGCGCGGGCTGCAGCATGTCCTGCGTCTCGCTTCCGGTCGTCATGCGGGGTCCTCGCGAAGTATCGGAGCGAAGAGGAGAGCTTCGGGGGGTGCGGTCATGAGAGCTTCACGCGGGGATCCACGACTCCGTAGAGCATGTCGACGATCAGGTTACCGATCGTGACGAAGGTCGCCGTGATCACCACCACCCCGGCGATCACCGGCAGGTCGCCGGTGTTGAACGAGTCCAGGGCGAGCAGACCCATCCCCTGGATGTTGAAGATGCGCTCGGTGAAGATCGACCCGGTCAGCTCGAAGGCGATGGAGATGCCGACCAGCGTGATGAAGGGCGCGATCGCCGCTCGAAGCGCGTGGCGGTACATGACACGCTTCTCGGAGATGCCCTTGGACCGGGCGGTGCGCACGTAGTCCTGCCCCTGGGTGTCGATCATGGAGGCGCGGACGTAGCGGATGTAGCCGGTCGAGGCGAAGGCACCCCAGAAAAGCCAGACTCCGAGCAGTCCGGTGAACCAGGCCCACGGCGACTCGGTGATGGAGGTGTAGGAGCTGCGCGGGATGATCGCGTAGAAGACCATGAAGTAGAGGTAGAACATCAGGGCCGCGATGTAGTACGGGATCGCCGGCACGAACTGCGACACGCCGACGATGACGCGGTCGATGAGTCGTCCGCGGAACCGTGCAGCCAGGACGCCGAACAGCAGGGCCAGCGTGACGTAGACGGCGACGCCACCCACCACCAGCGAGAGCGTGACCGGGAAGCGCTCGAGCACCATGTCGGTGACGGGGCGGTTGGAGCGGTAGGACCACCCGAGGCACGGGGCCGGGCAGTGCTTGACCGAGGAGTCCGAGTCGCCGATGTCGCGCCCGACGACGACACCCTCGATGTAGTGCACGAACTGGGTCGTCTTGGGTTCGTCGAGCCCGAGGCTCTTCTTGATGATGGCGACACGCTCGGGGGTGCAGTTCTGGCCCTGCCCGCAGAAGGCCCCCGCCGGGTCGCTCGGACCCAGGAAGAAGATCGCGAACGTTGCGACGATGGCCGCGAAGACCACACTGACGGACAGCGCGAGTCGTCGCAGGATGTAGATCAGCACCGGTGGGTCTCCTGGTCGTCAAGGACCCGCAGGAGGGTGCGCCGGTCGAGTGACCGGCGCACCCCCTCCGCGGGAGTCGGGCGGTGGTGACCCGGAGCCTTGGGTGCGGCTCCGGGTCACCGCGAGGAACCCGTGCCTACTGGTCCAGCCAGATGCTGGCGAACTCCGGCATGCCCTGGTTGGGGTCGACGATGACGTTCTTGACCTTGGTGCCGTAGATCGCAGACGCCTTGCTGTTGTAGTCCGGGAGCAGCGGCAGGTAGTCCTTGAGGATCTTCTCGTCCAGCGTGCTCCACTCCGGGCCCTGCTCCTCGACCGGGAGGCCGGAGATCCGGTCGATCTCCTTGTCCAGCTTCGGATCGGACAGGAAGCCCGTGCTGTAGGTCTGCTGGGACTTGACCAGCGAGCTCTTGAACAGCGCCGGGTAGACACCGTCACCGCTCGGCCAGTCGTAGCACCAGCCGGACGCGCCTTGCATCAGGTTGGCGTCGCTCTTGGAGAGAATGGTCTTCTCTCGCACCTCGGTGCGGGGAAGGCCGATGTCCTTGACCTTGAAGCCGGCCTTCTCGAGCAGCTGCTTGCGCACGGTGTTGACCTGCACCGACAGCGGGTTGTCGATCGAGTAGTAGTAGGACAGGACAAAGTTCTCCTTGCCCGCGTCCTTGAGCATCTGCTTGGCCTTGGCCGGGTCGCCGTTGCCCTCACCGTTGAGGACCGCGCCGCCGGGCAGCTTGATCGGTTCGTACTTGTCGAACCCGGGCACCTGCGGCGCCATGATCGACGACGCCGGCGAGTAGTCCAGCTTCGTCATCTGGGCGCCCTTGCGGATCGCCTCGTAGGGCCAGGCCATCGCGATGGCCTCGCGCACGTCACGGGGGATCTTCCGGGTGTCCATGGTGACGTAGCTGACGCAGGGACCGGCTGCCGTGCTCACCTGGTCCTTGTTGGTGGTCGTCGCCTTGTTGTAGATCGAGGCGTCGACGCCGTCATAGCTGAGGGTGAAGGCGTCGGGGCCGTTGCTGGCCATGATCGACGCCGCGACCTTCGGGGCGTCCTGGGCGAAGTTGAACTGCACCTTGTCGGGGAAGGCGTGTCGGATCGGGTCGGACTTCGGGTCCCACTGGTCGTTCCGCACCAGCGTGAGCTCGACGCCCTGCTTGTAGGTGGAGAACTTGTAGGGGCCGGTGGACAGCGGGTGCTTGGTGTACTCCGTCTTGGTGTCCTTGGCCTTCGGGATCGGCGAGGTCTGGGTGAAGGCACCGAAGTAGGGCAGGGTCGGCCACTTCTTGCGCAGGTGGAAGATCACCTGGTCGCCCTTGGCCTCCACACCGGCGAACTTGTCACCGTCCTTGTAGGGGCCCTTGTACTTGTCGCCGTCCTTGAGGTAGTCGAGCTGGTAGGTGGGGCCGCCGGGCAGCTCCTCCTGGGCGAACGACCGCTTGATGGCGTAGGCCACGTCATCGGCCTTGATCGTGCTGCCGTCCTCGTACTTCAGGCCCTTCTTGAGCGTGAAGGTCCAGGTCAGGCCGTCGTCCGACACGGTGCCCAGGTCGGTGGCCAGGTCGGGTACCAGCACGGACTTGCCGTCGCGCATGGAGTAGCCCGTCAGCGTCCGGGTGACGTACTGCTTGAGGATCTGGTTGACGTCCTGGATGAACTGGCCGGACGGGTCGAACGTGGTCGGGGCACCGGCCGCGTTGATGATCAGCGTGCCGCCCTTCTTCGCACCCGCGATCTCCGGGGCGGGGCCCTTGGCATCGGGCATGAAGCCGGCGCTGGCCTTCTCCTCGGGAGCGTCCGAGGTCGGGTTGGCGGCCGGCGATTCACCGCCGGTGCCAGCCGATTCGCTCGCTTGGTTGTTTGCAGTGTCGGCAGGGCTGCTGCCGCCGCCACAGGCGGCGAGGGACAGCGTTCCGGCAGCGGCCAACGCCACGACCTTGGTCCAGCGCATGTGATGTTCTCCTTTTCGTCCCTCCCGGTCAGGATCCGGGAGTGGTATGGGTGCGTAGTCGCCGGTTCGGGGACTATCGCCTGGTCTGGGGATTGAAGGCGTCGGCGATGGCGTCTCCGAGCAGGCTCAGCGAGAGCACGAGCAGCGCGATGCCGAGGACGGGGAGCCACAGGTAGATCGGGTGGGCCTGGAAGGAGTTCTGCGCCGTCGCCACGGTCAGGCCCCACGAGATGCTGGGTGACCGCAGACCCACGCCGAGGAAGGACAAGCCCGCCTCTGCACTCACGTAACCCGGGATCGCCAGCGAGAGGCTGACGATGATCGGCCCGAGCATGTTGGGAAGCATCTCCTTGAACAACACGACGCGGGTGGGCACGCCCAGGGCACGCGCTGCCTGCACGAACTCCCGCTCGCGCAGCGACAACACCTCGCCGCGGATCAGGCGCGCCAGGGTGCACCAGCCGAAGAGCACGAAGACGAAGATCAGACAGAGGAACCGGATCGTGGCGACCTTCTCCTCGTCCACGTAGTCACCGACCTGGGTGCCGGCGTAACGGTTGACCGCGATGGGCACGATCGCGATGGCGAAGAGGAGGAACGGCAGCGACAGGAGGAAGTCGATGATCCAGGAGATGATCCGGTCGACCCAACCGCCGAGGAAGCCGGACAGCAGACCCAGGAGCACGCCGATGATCGTCACTCCGGCAGCGGAGGCGACGGCGATGATCAACGAGGGGCGGCTGCCGTGCACCCATCGGGCGAACAGGTCCTGGCCGAGGCCGGACGAGATCCCGAACCAGTGCTCGGTGTTGGCGGTGAAGATCGGGTACGTGTTGTCACCGATCAGGTCGAGATTGAGGTCCGTCGTGTTCTGGCCCTCGAGGCCGGACAGCTGGTCCGCGAAGACCGCGACAAGGACGAAGAACAGGGCCATGCCGAGCGAGATCATCGCGACCGGGTCGCGCATCAGGCGCGTCATCGCGATCTTGAGCGGCGACTTGCTGCCGCCACCTTCCGCGAGCTGGATGTCGGGGTCGGCGTCGGAAGGAGCCTCGAGCTGTCCTTCCGCTGGGGTTGGTGCCGTGGTACCAACCGACATGTGGCCTCCGCAGACAGTGTGGGGCGACCTGACGGTGCCCGGTGATGGTCATGGCGATGCGGGAGACAGCCCCCCCCCGTTTGCCACCTCGTGTGAGATGGCTCGCACCGCCGTCAGACAGAGAATGTGCCACAGAGGCCGCAGGGATGGCACCCCCCGCCACCGAGGGACATCCAATCGTTATCTATTGCCGCGCGGGCCCTCGCCTCTGATGATCGTTCGCACTGCTGCCCACCGCGTGGCGAGCCGCTCCTCCCATCCCCGGCCGGTGGGGTGGTAGTAGTCGGCGTCGTGGAGCAGGTCGTCGGGCAGGAACTGCTGTGGGCCCACACCGTCCGGCTCGTCGTGCGTGTAGCGATAGCCCTTTCCGTGGCCGAGCCGATCGGCTCCGGCGTAACCGCTTCCGCGCAGGTGGGCTGGCACCGGACCTCCCCGGCCGGCCCGCACGTCGGCGATGGCCGCGTTGATCGCCGCGTAGCTGGCGTTGGACTTGGGCGCGATGGAGTTGTGAACAACAGCCTGCGCCAAGATGATCCGAGCCTCGGGCATCCCGATCTGGGCCACGGCGTGCATCGCCGCGACGGCCGTCTGCAACGCCGTGGGATCGGCCATCCCGACGTCCTCGCTCGCAGCGATGACGATCCGACGCGCGATGAACCGCGGGTCCTCGCCGGCCTCCAGCATCAGCGCGAGGTAGTGCAGCGCCGCGTCGACGTCGCTGCCGCGCATCGACTTGATGAGCGCGCTGGCCACGTCGTAGTGCTGGTCGCCCGCCCGGTCGTAGCGCACCGCAGCGTGGGCGACGGCCTGTTCGACCTGGGCGAGCGTGATGGTCACCGGGCGGTCCTCGCCACCCGGGGGCTGTGCGTCGAGGGCCACTCCCGCCGCCGCCTCCAGTGCCGTCAGAGCGCGTCGCGCGTCACCACCACTGATGCGTATGACGTGTGCCCTCGCCTCGTCGTCGAGGGTGAACTCCCCCGCCAGGCCACGCTTTTCGTTGAGCGCCGAGGTGAGCACCTCGTCGAGGTCGTCGTCGTCGAGCGAGGTGAGCGTCACGAGCATCGAACGCGACAACAGGGGCGCGATGATGCTGAAGGACGGGTTCTCGGTGGTGGCAGCCACCAGCACGACCAGCCGGTTCTCGACGCCGGGGAGCAGGGCGTCCTGTTGCGCCTTGGTGAACCGGTGGATCTCGTCGAGGAAGAGCACGGTCTGGCGGCCGTAGAGATCGCGTTCGCGGGCCGCCTCGTCCATGACGCGCCGCACGTCCTTGACACCCGCCGTCACCGCCGACAGCTCGACGAAGCGGCGCCCCGCGGCCTGCGCCACCAGGTGAGCCAGCGTCGTCTTGCCGGTGCCGGGCGGCCCCCACAGGATCGCGGAAAGCGGACCGGCCGCTCCGCCGTGCCCCTCGATCAGCCGTCGCAAAGGACTCCCCTGTCGCAACACGTCGCGCTGGCCACGCACCTCCTCGAGGCTCGCCGGACGCATGCGCACCGCGAGCGGCGGCCGGTGCGCGTCCAGCCCGTCCGCAGATCCGTCCGCTGGCTCGCCGCGCGAGGCAGCGAAGAGGTCGTCGTCAGGCGGTGTGGTCACGTTTGGCAGGCTATCCACGTGCGCAGACTCACGTCATACGAGGAGGTCCTCGAAGCAAGCGGCGGCGACGCCTTCGTGCGCTACGAGCTGCCGTCCTCCTACCCCGGCCCGGCCTTCTCGCTCGACAGTGCCGTCGCGTTCGTCCGGACCGGGTCCTCCGGGCGCACCGGGCTGACCGCGATCGGGCCGACCGACGACCTCGACCGTCTGCTGGCGCGGTTGCAGGACACCGGGGAGCTGGCGCAGTTTCCCGTCACCTCGGTCTCCCTGCCCCAGCACGCGGCGGGTCTGCACGCCCGCTACTTCGGCACGTCCACCGGCGGTGACTGGGAGTGGATGTGGAGCACGACGACGCCACCCGTGTTCGCGCAGGAGAAGGCGCTCGTCGAGCTCGATGACACCGGGGACCTCGCCGAGATCACCGCCCTTCTCGAGCAGGGCAACCCGACGACCCACGCCCACCCAGGCGAGGGGGTCACCGAGCTGTGGCTCGGGGTCCGCGACGACGCGGGCGCGTTGGTCGCGTGCGCGGCCCTGCACCGAAACCACGCCGGCCACCCACACCTGTCGGGAATCACCGTGGCCGCGCACCTGCGCGGCCGACGCCTCGGGCTGGCGATGACCGCGGCGCTCACCCGGCGGGCGGTCGAGCGTGAGGGGGTGTGCACGCTCGGAATGTTCTCCGACAACGATGTTGCGCGCCGCCTCTACCACGGCCTCGGCTACCGCACGGCCCAGTCGTGGGCCTCCCGCCGCCTCGACCCCTGACTTCCCTTGTTGCTGGCAACCGGCGTCATCGATGACTCCCTTCGCCAGCAACAACTCAGGAGGACGGGGGTATGGCGTCCACGCCGGCTTCCTTGCGCTGCTGCGGCGTGATCGGGGCGGGCGCCTCGGTGAGCGGGTCGAAGCCGCCGCCCGACTTCGGGAACGCGATGACGTCACGGATCGAGTCGGTGCCCGACAGCAGCGCGCAGATGCGGTCCCAACCGAAGGCGATGCCGCCATGCGGCGGGGCGCCGAAAGCGAAGGCGTCGAGCAGGAACCCGAACTTCTCGCGCTGCTCCTCCTCGGTCAGCCCCATCACGCTGAAGACGCGCTGCTGGATGTCCTCGCGATGGATACGGATCGACCCACCGCCGATCTCGTTGCCGTTGCAGACCATGTCGTAGGCATAGGCGAGGGCCGACCCGGGGTCGGTGTCGAAGGTGTCCAGGAACTCGGCCTTGGGCGAGGTGAACGCGTGGTGCACCGCCGTCCAGGCGCCCGAGCCGACGGCGACGTCGCCACTGGCCTCGGCCTCCGTGGTCGGCTCGAACAGCGGCGCGTCCAGGACCCACAGGAAGGACCAGGCCGACTCGTCGATCAGCTCACCACGGTGGCCGATCTCCAGCCGCGCCGCGCCGAGCAGCGAGCGGGACGCCTTGACCGGGCCCGCGGCGAAGAAGATGCAGTCCCCCGGCTGCGCGCCCACGTGCCCAGCCAGACCCTGGCGCTCGATGTCGGTGAGGTTCTTGGCGACCGGCCCGCCCAGGGTGCCGTCGTCGCCGACCAGCACGTAGGCCAACCCCTTGGCGCCACGCTGCTTGGCCCACTCCTGCCAGGCATCCAGCTGTTTGCGCGGCTGGGACGCGCCTCCGGGCATGACGACCGCCCCGACATACGGCGCCTGGAAGACCCGAAATGTGGTGTCCTTGAAGAACTCCGTGCACTCCACGAGCTCCTGGCCGAAGCGCAGGTCGGGCTTGTCCGTGCCGAACCGCTCCATGGCCTCGGCATACGTCAGCCGCGGGAACGGTGTCGGCAGCTCCACCCCGATCAATCGCCAGACCGCCGCCGCGACTGCCTCCCCGAGCTCGATGACGTCGTCCTGCTCAACGAAGCTCATCTCGATGTCGAGCTGGGTGAACTCGGGTTGTCTGTCGGCGCGGAAATCCTCGTCGCGGTAGCAGCGGGCGATCTGGTAGTAGCGCTCCATGCCCGCCACCATGAGCAGCTGCTTGAACAGCTGCGGGCTCTGCGGCAGGGCATACCAGCTCC
Organism: Segeticoccus rhizosphaerae; assembly: GCF_005222685.1. Lineage (NCBI taxonomy): Bacteria > Bacillati > Actinomycetota > Actinomycetes > Micrococcales > Intrasporangiaceae > Segeticoccus > Segeticoccus rhizosphaerae. The sequence continues at coordinate 4,993 of NZ_SWMA01000018.1, read as the reverse complement.
CGGGTTGCAGCCGGGCGGGCACCAGGAAGTCGCGGGCGCCCTCGGGCGTCGACCGGGTCAACGTCGGCGTCTCGATCTCGACGAAGTCCCGCTCGGCCAACACCGTGCGCGCGGCCTGGTTCACCTTGCTGCGCAAGCGGATTGCGGCGCCTGGTGCAGGGCGGCGCAGGTCGAGGTAGCGGTACTTCAGCCGCGCCTCCTCCCCCACCGTCACGCGCTCGTCGATCTGGAACGGCAGCGGGGCCGACGCGCTGAGCACCTCGAGCTGGTCGGCGACCACCTCGATCTCACCGGTCGGAAGATCGCGGTTGGCGTTGCCCTCGGGGCGGACTCGCACCTCACCGGTGACCTTGATGCAGTACTCGTTGCGCAGCTCGTGCGCGCCACCCTGTGCCAGCACCTCGTCCCGCGCGACCACCTGAGCCACGCCGGAGGCATCCCGCAGGTCGAGGAAGGCGACTCCGCCGTGGTCGCGGCGGCGGGCCACCCAGCCGGTCAGCGTGACGGTCGTTCCAGCGTCGTCGGCGCGCAGCGTGCCGGCCTCGTGAGTGCGAAGCACCAGTGTTCCTTTGCTCGGGGTCGTTCAGGAGTATGCCGTCCGCTCACCTGCGCGGACACCGCCACCCATCGTACGGTGGGCTGCCGAGGTGCTGTCCGCCCGCGTGCACCCTCCACGAACCCGCGGACAACGCACGCCTCGCCCACCAAGGAGCGGGCCAGATCCACGAACCCGCGGACAACGCACGGATGCTGTGAGGCCCCCGGTCAGATGGCGGCCACGAGACGGTCGAGGGCCTCGTCGAGCTGCTCGGTCGAACCGCAGAAGCTGAGCCGCATGTAGCGGTGCCCGTCGACCGGGTCGAAGTCGACGCCCGGCGCCAGCGCGACGCCGGTGCGTTCGAGCATGTCGCGGCACCAGGTCATCGAGTCGTCGGTCAGGTGGCTGATGTCGCAGTAGGCGTAGAACGCGCCGTCCGGGGGCGCGAAGCGGTCGATGCCGAGCTCGGGCAGACGGCGCAGCAACAGGTCACGGTTGCGCTCGTACCGCTCGACGTGCCCGTCGAGCTCGGTCGTGGCCGCCGGCGTGAACCCCGCGATCGCCGCCGCCTGCGACACCGCCGGAGCACAGATCGCCAGGTTCGCCTGCAACCGCTCGGCCGGACCGTAGAGGTGGCGCGGCAACAGGGTCCAGCCGAGCCGCCACCCGGTCATCGAGTAGTACTTGCTCATCGACCCCATCACGACGGCCTGGTCCGAGAACTCCCACGCGCTCGCACACCGCCGCCCGAACGAGATGCCGTGGTAGATCTCGTCGGACAGCAGCAGCACCCCCTCCGCCTCGCACCAGCTCGCGATCCGGCCGAGCTCTTCGGGGTCGATGATGGTCCCGGTCGGGTTCGCCGGGCTGGCGATGACGACGCCGGCAGGCCGCTGCGGCAGCGCCTCCAGCTGCGCCGCCGTGGGCTGGAACCGGGTCGACTCGTCGCAGTCGAGGTCCACCACACGGCAGCCCAACGCCTGGATCGTGCTGCGGTTGGCGGGGTAGCCGGGCCGTGTCATGGCGATGGTGTCGCCCGCCTCGAACGCCGCCAGGACCACGGTGCTGAACCCGCCCGAGGACCCGTTGCTGATCAGCACCTGGTCCGGATCAACCTGCAGCCCATACGAATTCGCGTAATGCGCCGCGATGACTCCGCGCAGCGGAGCGATACCGTTCGGGTCGGTGTAGCCGAGGGTCTGCGTCTCCACGGCCTCTCGCGCCGCCTCGACCACCGGCCGGGGCGCAGGCGTGGCCGGCTGCCCCACGCACAGCAGGATGAGGTCGCCGTGCGTCTCCTGTCGCCTGGTCGCCGCCTTGAAGACCTCCATCACGTGGAAGGGCGGCACGTTGCTGCGTGTGGACGGCTGACGCAACCGCGCCCGCGGACCGGTCATCGGTATGCCGGGTGCTCGGGCCAGGGGGCGTCGTACGGCCGCAGGGTGGCCCAGTCGCGCTCCCGGGCGGCGTGGGCCGCCAGCACGCCGGCGACGGTGCACGCGTTGTGGATTCGTCCGGTGAGCGCGGCGTCCACAGCCTCTTCGAGCGGGACCCAGCTCACCGTCATACCGAGCTCTTCGTGTTCGCGTTCGAACCGTTCGCCCGTGGGGACCTCGGACAGGTCCCGCGCCAGGAAACAGCGCCAGTTCTCGCTCGAACCGCCCGGCGAGTTCTGCCAGTCGGCCACCACGTGCCATCGGGCGGCAACCAGGTCGGCCTCCTCCGCCAGCTCACGCGCGGCGGCGACCCACGGTTGTTCCCCCGGCTTGTCGAGCAGGCCGGCCGGCAGCTCCCACAGCTCCATGCCGACCGGGTGGCGGTACTGCCGCAGCAGGGCGATGCGTCCCCGGTCGTCGAGGGCGACCGCGCCCACGGCGCCGGGGTGCTGGAGGTACTCGCGGCGGACCGTGCCGGCCTCCCCGAGGTCCACGGTGTCGCGCACCAGGTCCCAGACCATGCCGTCGTGCAGCAGTTCGTGCGCGCTGACCGGACGCGGGTCCAAGACGTCGCGCAGCTCCCCCTCGTCGGTCACGGCGCAGAGACCGGGTCGCCGGCCGGCCGGCCGGCCGCCTCCCGCTCGACCTCGACCAGGCGGGTCGCCCGCTGCGCGTCGATCGCCGCGCCGACCAGGCCGGCGAAGAGCGGGTGGGCGCGGTGCGGCCGCGAGAGGAACTCCGGGTGGGCCTGGGTGGAGACGTAGTAGGGGTGCACGTCAGCGGGCAGCTCGACGAACTCGACGAGCTCGCGGTCCGGCGACAGGCCGGAGAACACCAGGCCGGCTTCCTCCAGCCTCGTGCGAAAGGCGTTGTTGACCTCGTAGCGGTGCCGGTGTCGCTCACTGACCTCGGTCGTGCCGTAGGCCTCCGCAATGACCGAGCCGGGAAGGAGGCGTGCCGGGTAGGCCCCCAGCCGCATCGTGCCCCCCAGATCGCCCGCGCCCTCGACGAACGCCTTCTGCTCCTCCATCGTCGCGATGACCGGGTCCGACGTGTCCGGATCGAACTCGGTCGAGGACGCGTCGGCGATGCCGGCCACGTTGCGGGCGTATTCGATCACCATGCACTGCAGCCCGAGGCAGATCCCCAGGGTCGGCACCTCGCGCTCCCGAGCCCAGCGCAGGGCGCCGAGCTTCCCCTCGATCCCCCGCACCCCGAACCCGCCCGGGACCAGGACGGCGTCGACCCCGCCGAGTGCCTTCTGGGCACCGGCCTCGGTCTGGCAGTCGTCGCTGGCGACCCAGCGGATGCGCGTTTTGGCGTCATGGTGGAACCCGCCCGCACGCAACGCCTCCGTCACCGACAGGTACGCGTCCGGCAGGTCGATGTACTTGCCGACGAGCGCGATCTCGACCTCGTGCTCGGGGTTGTGCACCCGGCGCAGCAGGTCGTCCCAGTCGTCCCAGTCGACGTCCTTGAAGGGCAGTCCCAGACGCCGGATGACGTAGGCGTCGAGCCGCTCGGTGTGCAGCACCTTCGGGATGTCGTAGATGCTCGGCGCGTCGACGCAGCTGGCGACCGCCTCGACCTCGACGTCGCACATCGAGCTGATCTTGTGCTTGATGCTCCTGGGGATCTCACGGTCGGCGCGCAGCACGAGGCCGTCCGGCTGGATGCCGACCTGGCGCAGGGCCGCCACGGAGTGCTGCGTGGGCTTGGTCTTGAGCTCCCCGCTGGGCGCGAGGTAGGGCACCAGGGAGACGTGCAGGAAGAAGACGTGGTCGCGCCCGACGTCCTGGCGGACCTGCCGCGCGGCCTCGAGGAAGGGCAGCGACTCGATGTCACCCACCGTGCCGCCGATCTCGGTAATGATGATGTCCGGCACGTCCGCGGCGTCGGCCACGTCCAGCCGGTCCGCCTCGGCCCGCATCCGGGCCTTGATCTCGTTGGTGATGTGCGGGATCACCTGCACGGTGTCGCCGAGGTACTCGCCGCGGCGCTCCTTGGCGATCACGTCGCTGTAGACCTGACCGGTGGTCACGTTGGACCGGCCGGACAGCGGCACGTCGAGGAACCGCTCGTAGTGCCCGATGTCGAGGTCGGTCTCGGCCCCGTCGTCGGTGACGAAGACCTCCCCGTGCTGGAACGGGTTCATCGTCCCGGGGTCGACGTTGAGGTAGGGGTCCAGCTTCTGCATCGTCACCTGGAGACCGCGAGCGCGGAGCAGGTGACCGAGGCTGGAGGCCGTGAGGCCCTTGCCGAGCGAAGAGGCGACGCCTCCGGTCACGAAGATGTGTTTCGTCTGCTTCACCACGGGCTTTGACTCTACGTCATCGAGACCAGCTCGGCGTACCAACCCCGCCACTCGCGCGTCATGTCCTCGACATCGGGCAGGTGGGCTGCAGCCTCGCGAGCCCTTCGGGACCCCGCGGTCCGCAGCCCGGGATCGGCCAACAGCTCGCGCGTCGCCTCGGCGAGGGCCGCCACATCCCCCGGCGGCACCGTCGTGCCCACCCCGGCCACCAGGTCCCGCAGGCCGCCCACATCGGTGGTCACGACGGGAGTGCCCGCCGCCATCGCCTCCTGCACGACAAGAGCCCGGGCCTCCCAGCGGCTGGGGAGCACGAAGACCTCGGCGGCCCGGAGCCACTGCTCGACGACGTCGCTGCGTCCCACCAGGTGCACCGGCGCGCCGGCCGCGGCAGCCCGGTCGCGCAGCTGCACCGTCAGCGACGTGTCCCCGGAGCCGACCACGACCCAGCTGCACCTGCCGGACAGCCGGGCCGCGGCGTCCACCAGGACGGGCAGGTCCTTCTGCGGAGCCACCCGCGAGACGGTCAGCACCAAGGGCAGATCGGCGTCTGCCACCACGCCCGCGGCACGCAGCAGCCTCACGCGCTCGACCCGCCGCTCGGCCGCGTCGGCCGGGGCCCGGGCCAGCAGGCCTACATCGACGCCATCACCGCGAGCAGCACCTGTGCGGTGCAGATGTTGGAGGTCGCCTTCTCGCGCCGGATGT
>NZ_SWMA01000017.1:0-82940 GCF_005222685.1 Segeticoccus rhizosphaerae | reverse complement strand
CGGGCTACCTGGACATGGTCGCCGCCGAGCTCAACGACCGGCCCCGCAAACGCCTCGGCTGGCGCACCCCCGCCGAAACCCTCGACCAACTACTGTCGGAACAGTCAGATCCACACGGTGTTGCACCCACCGCTTGAATCCGCCGGCCGAAACCTCACGAAGATTCCTCCTGGGAGTGGGGCGGGGGCGGGCTACTCGCGGCGGAAGATCAGGCCGAGCACCCGGAGCACGAGCACGATGCTGCACACCAGCAGGGCGTAGCCGAACACCGCGAACAAGCCGAGCGTCGGCGTCACTCTCGGCCCGCCCTCGATGCCGAGCAGCACCACGGCCATGATGCCCGCCGTCGCGCCGAGCACGGTGAGCAGGACGCGGTGCAGCAGGTCGATCACCAGGGCGCGGTCGCGGCGGTCGGCAAACAGGCTGACGTTGACCTTCAGGCGGCCGTGCTCGAGGGCGTCCCCGATCCGGTCGACGCGACGGGGGAGCCGTCGCAGGGTGGGTAGCAGCGAGGCGAGCTCGTCCTCGAGCAACTGCGTGGCCGCACGCGGCTGCAGCAACGTGCCGAAGCGCTCCCGGCCGATCTGCCGCGCGTGGTCGACCACGTTGAAACCAGGGGCGATCCAGCTGAGCGTGCCCTCGAGCGTCGCGAGCGACCGGAAGACGGCGGCGATGTCCGACGGCACCGCCAACCCGGTCTCGGTCACCAGCCGGAACAGCGCGGTGAACGCCGCGGCGCCCACGGTGCTGCCCGGCGAGGCATAGCGCACGAGCACCTGTCCGAGCGCCCGCTCCAGTGACCGCTCGTCGATCTCGTCCGGCCGGTCGACCAGCTCCAGCAGGGCGTCGGTGGCGGCCAGCGAGTTCATCCGGTCCATCGCGAGCAGCAGCCGCCCGAAGGCCTCCCGGGTGGTCCCGTCCAGACGCCCCACCGAGCCGAGGTCGAGCAGCCCGAGGGCGCCGTCGTCGTCGACCAGGATGTTGCCCGGGTGCGGATCGGCGTGGAACACCCCGACGGTCAGCATCTGCCCCACCACCGCGTCCAGCAGCGTGGCCGCGATCCGCTGCCGGACGTCGTCCCCGAGCCGTCCGAGCAGCGGGCCGGCTGACCCCAAGGGTGTGCCGGGAAGGCGGTCCATCACCAGAACCTGTGCGGTGCACAGGTCGGTCACGGGCGTGGGCACCCGCACCCGTATGCCGTCCGCCGGTCCCAGCGACGCGGCGACCGCGCGCATGTTGTCCCGCTCCACGGTGAAGTCGAGCTCCTCGCGCAGGGCCCGGGCGAAGCCGTCTGCCAGGGCACGAAGTCCGATGGAGTGCCCCCACGAGGTGCGCGCCTCGAGCGTCGCCGCGAGCTGGCCGACGATGTCGAGATCGCGCTCGACGACCTGCTCGATGCCCGGTCGTCGCACCTTGACCACGACGGACTCACCGGAGGCCAGCCGGGCCACGTGGACCTGGCCGATGGAGGCGGCGGCGAGAGGTTGCTCGTCGATCGACGTGAACACCTCGTCGACGGGGCGGCCGAGCGCCCCGTCCAGCGCCGCCGAGACGTCAGTCCAGGACACGGGTGTCGCCTGGTCCTGCAGCGACGTGAGCTCACTGACGAACTCGGCGGGCAGCAGGTCCCGCCGCGTGGACAGCAGCTGCCCGAGCTTGACGAAGGTGACCCCGCCCTCGTCGAGCGCCTCGCGCAGGTTTTGTGCCAGTCCCTGCCGACTGGTCGAGGTGTGCAGCCCGCTGTGGGCGCTGCCCCGGAGGAAGCGACCGAGTCCGTGCCGCACGGCGATCCGCAGGATGCCGGAGTAGCGCCTGGCTCGGGCCACCCGGCCGCGCCAGGAGCGGAAGAGCTCCAGGGGGCCGGGCACGGACCCGGTTGGCACGAGGATCTCCGCCACGACGAGCACGAGCATGGCCGAGACGGTGGCGACCCCGACGGAGAGCCCGAGGTAGAGCCCGAACTCGCCACCGCTGGGGTTGTTCAGCGACGAGTGGGGGATCATCGCCTTCAGCGTGTAGGGGGTGATCCAGAGCGCGAGGAAGGCAGCGAGCAGGGTGCGCGCCGTGCCGATGCGCACGCCGAGCAGGCGCCGGATCACCACCCCGAAGAGAGCGATCATCAGCAGGGCGCTGACCAGCCAGGTGACGAAGACGGCGGCGTCCATGGCGGCGATCGTGTCACAGGGCGGCGGGCCGGTCACCTGCCTTTGTGCACCGCTCGCGCCCGGGTCAGCGTGACTGGAGGGCGTCCAGCGCCACCGCCATCGCCGCCCCGACCCGCCAGTCGAGGTGGGTGCCGTCGGGCGCGGCGGGCAGCTCCACCTCGTACTGGTCACGGACCTTTCGACGGCGGTTGGAGGACAGCACCCGGATCCCGTCGCCGGTGAAGAAGTCGAAGTGGAACTGCCACGGCAGAGGGATGTCACCGATGTAGGGGGCCAGTCCCCAGAACCGACGCAGGATGGCGACGGTCTGGTTGCGCTCGGCGCCGACCGCCTCGAGGCCGGCCTGAGGGACGGCGAGGGTCCACGTCGAGCGCAGCAGCGACTTGCCGAACTGCTTCTTGAACCAGCCGATCGGCTGCCCCTGGGCATCCGTGACGTCATACGTCGCAGCGAAGTCCATCCGCGTGCGCGCCTTGAACCCGAAGACCGGCGTCGTCCGCGCCTCGTCGCTGTAGAAGGTGACCTGCTCCTTGAAGGCCATCCGCTTCTGCTGGGCGACTGCGACCATCGGCCCCTCGATCCCTGCGTCGTCCAGCGCGTGGATCATGTAGCGGTTCACCATCATGGTGACCTTCTGGCGCACCACGAACCGCGTCATCGACGGCTGTCCGTGCGGCATCCCCTGTTGCGTCATGTGATCCCCTTCTTCACCAGTGCCCCGGATCGGGCATGCTTGTCCTTGTCATGACCGAGCTCATCATCACTTCGCCGGCCAACGCACGGTTGAAGGCCCTCGTCGCCCTCCGCCGCAGGCGTGCCCGCGAACAAGCCGGTCACACGTTGCTCGAGGGCTTCGAGGAGCTGACTCTCGCCCTCGACGCCGGTCTGGTGCCACGCTCACTCTATTGGTGTCCGGAGCTGATGGCCGACCCGGCGGGGCAGCGAGGGCTCGTGGACCGGGTGGCGGCGCTCGGCGCAGAGACGTTGCAGCTGGGTCGGGCGGCGTTCGAGAAGGTCGCCTACCGCGAGGGTCCCGACGGGTTCCTCGCGGTGGTGGACTCCGTCGCACGGACCTGCCGCGAACTCGACGCCGGACCGACGGCCCTGGCTCTGCTGTGCCAGGGGGTCGAGAAGCCCGGCAACCTCGGCGCGATGCTGCGCACGGCCGACGCGGCGGGCGCGGACGCGGTCATCGCCGCCGACCCGATCACCGACTGGGGCAACCCCAACCTGGTCCGCGCCAGCAAGGGCACGGTCTTCTCGGTGCCGGTCGCCACCGACACGACGGCCGCCACCTTGGCCTGGCTCGAGTCGCACGGCATCGCCCTGGTGGCCACGACGCCGGACTCCGACCTCGACTACACCAAGGTGGACTACACGGGCCCGGTCGCCATCGCGGTGGGCGCCGAGAAGCACGGCCTCACGGCCGAAGTCCTCGCCGCGGCCGCCCACAAGGTCCGCATCCCGATGGTCGGAAAGGCCAACTCGCTCAATGTCGCGACGTCGGCGGCGGTCGTGGTCTACGAGGCGGTTCGACAGCGCAGGGCCCGGGCCTGACCCGGCTCGGGCGCAGATCGTCTGCTGTGCCACGATGAGTCGCATGCGCGTCGATCATGTCTCCTACGCCGCCGAGTCCGACGGTCTGGTCCCCACGGCCAAACGTCTCGCCTCGGCGCTGGGCATCGAGCCCTGTGACGGTGGGATCCACCCACGCTTCGGGACGCGCAACGTCATCCTGCCGCTCGAGGAGGGCCGTTTCCTCGAGGTCGTCGAGGTCCTCGACCACCCCGCCTCCGACAAGGCGCCGTTCGGCCAGGCCGTGCGGGCCCGATCCGAGGCCGGTGGCGGTTGGATGGCCTGGGTCGTCGCGGTCGACGACATGACCGAACCCGAGCAGCGCCTGGGCCGTGAGGCGGTCCCCGGCAACCGGCACCGTCCCGACGGGGTCGAGCTGACGTGGCGCCAGCTGGGCGTCAAGGGCCTGATGGCCGACCCGCAGCTGCCCTTCTACATCCAGTGGATCACCAAGGACGTGCACCCATCGCTGCTCGGTTCGAGCGGCGGGGTGGCACTGTCCGGCTTCCAGATCGCCGGTGACCCGAACCGGGTCCGGGAGTGGCTCGGTCTTCCGCTCCGGGAGAACTACTGGGAGCCCGGCATCGACTTCAGCTTCGTCGCACCGCACGGCACCCCCGGACTGCTGTCGGTCAGCTTCCGCACCACCCAGGGCGACGTCACCCTCTGAGGGCACTGCCGCGGAGCAGCTGCGGCCAGAGTGGTCAGCGCCGAGCAAAACCCTTCAGCCGCAGGCTGTTCGTCACCACGAGCACGCTCGACAGGGCCATCGCTCCACCGGCGATCATCGGGTTGAGCAGGCCGAAGGCGGCCAACGGGATCGCCGCCACGTTGTAGCCGAAGGCCCAGGCGAGGTTCTGCTGGATGATCCGCAGTGTCCGTCGGGACAGCCCCAGGGCGTCGACGACCGCGCCGAGGTCGGGCCGCATCAGCACGATGTCGGCCGACTCCATCGCCACGTCGGTGCCCGACCCCATCGCAAGTCCCAGGTCTGCCTGGGCGAGCGCAGCTGCGTCGTTGACCCCGTCGCCCACCATCGCCACGACGCGGCCCTGCTGCTGGAGCTCGACCACCACGCGGTGCTTGTCATCCGGGCGCACGTCGCTGATCACGCGAGTCGGGTCGATGCCCACCTCCTTGGCCACGGCCCGCGCCGCCTGCTCGTGGTCGCCGGTCAGCAGGTATGCCGTGAGGCCCAGTTCGCGCAGCGACCGCACCGCCGCTGCGGAGGTCGGCCGCACCTGGTCGGCGACGGTCAGGGCCGCACGCGCGCTGCCCTCCCAGCCGACGTAGACCGTGGTGCCCGCGCGACGGCCCGAGGCGGTCTGCAGCTCCCCCGGCACGCGGTCGAAGAGGTCGAGCTTGCCCACCGTCACCGGGGTGTCCTTCACGGTGGCGCGGGCGCCTGAGCCGGGGAGGTTGGTGAAGTCGCTGATCGCGGGCACCGACAGCTCACGAGCCGTGGCCGCGTCGACGACCGCCCGGGCGATCGGGTGCTCGCTGCCGGACTCGACGGCGGCAGCCGCCCGAAGTGCGGCGACCGGATCGAGGTTGCCGGCCGCCACCACGTCGACCAGCACCGGCTCGCCGCTGGTGACCGTGCCCGTCTTGTCCAGCACGACGGTGTCGACACGGCGGGTGCTCTCGAGCACCTGCGGACCCTTGATCAGGACGCCCAGCTGGGCGCCGCGGCCGGTGCCGACCAGCAGAGCGGTCGGCGTGGCCAGGCCGAGGGCACACGGGCAGGCGATGATCAGGACCGCCACGGCGGCCGACAGCGCGGCACTGAGGTCGTGACCGGTGACGAGCCACAGCACGAAGGTGACGACGGCGATGCCGAGGACGACGGGGACGAAGACCGCCGACACCCGGTCGGCCAGCCGTTGCACGGGCGCCTTGCCCTGCTGGGCCTGCTCGACGAGGCGGGTGACCTGCGCGAGCGTGGTGTCGGCGCCGATGCGGCGCGCCTCGACGATCAGCCGCCCGTGGGAGTTGACGGTGCCGCCGATGACCTCATCGCCGGGACCGACGTCGACCGGCATGGACTCGCCGGTGACCAGCGCGGTGTCGAGCGCGCTCTGTCCGTCCAGGACAACGCCGTCGGTGGCGACCTTCTCGCCAGGCCGCACGAAGAACTGGTCGCCGACCTGCAGCTGGTCGATGGGGATCCGCTGCTCGGTGGTGACGCGGGTGCGCGGGTCGATCCTGCGCACCGCGACGTCCTTGGCGCCCAGCTGGAGCAGGGACTCCAGCGCGGACTTACCCGACGCGCGGGCGCGCGACTCGGCATACCGGCCACCGAGCAGGAAGGTGGTGACGACTGCCGCGACCTCGAAGTAGAGGTGGTCGGTGAATCCGGTGAGCACGGCCACGAAGGACCAGAGGTAGGCCGCGGTGACACCCAGCGAGACGAGCGTGTCCATCGTGGAGGCCAGGTGCCGCGCGTTGATCGCGGCCGCGCGGTGGAAGGGCAGGGCGGCCCAGAGCACGATCGGTGTCGCGAGCACCAGCTCGATCCACGGAGCGGCAGGGCCGAGGGCGCGGCCGAGCGGCATGACCATGGCGACCAGCACCACGGGCACCGCCAGCGCGAGGGAGACGAGCGCGCGCCGGCGCAGGCTCTCGTCGCCGGCGACAGGGCGCTGCGGGAGCTGGCCGGCGGGGTCGGCATCGGAGGTCCGCGGTGGCCGAACCTGCTGACTGGCGGCACGGCCTTCCTGGGCCCCCGACCGCGCGCCGTCCTCAGGCCGCGGACCGATGACCGTCGCGCCGTAGCCGGTCTTGCCCACCTCGGCGACGAGGTCCTCCGCGGTCAACGGGTCGGCATACCGCACGTGTGCCTTCTCGGTGGCGAGGTTGACGCTGGCCTCGACCCCGGCGAGCTTGCTCAGCTTGCGCTCGATCCGGGCCGAGCAGGACGCGCACGTCATTCCCGTGATGGCCAGGTCGAGCTCGTGCTCCGTGGCGGGGTGGTTGGCGGTCTGGCTGGCGGTGGTGCCCATCGGTGTCCTCAGGCGGTGGCGGTGTATCCGGCTTCCTCGACGGCCGCGCGCACGGCGCTGGGGTCGAGGGGCGCGGAGCTGGTGATCGTGACCGGTGAGTCGCCGCCGGCGTGCAGGTCGATCGTCACCTCGGTGACGTCGTCGAGTGCCGTGAGCTCCTCGGTCACCGCGCGCACGCAGTGCTCGCAGGTCATGCCCGAGACGGTGACGGTGGTGCTGTTCATGATTCCTCCGGTATGTCGGGTGGTCCGGTTGCGCGGGAAGTCCGGGGTCGGCTCAGCTGCGGACCAGGCGCGCGATGGCGTCCGAGGCCTCTCGCACCTTGACCTGGGCGGACTCGTCGGACTCGCGGGCCGCGTCGACGACGCAGTGACCGACGTGGTCCTCGAGCAGGCCGAGGCTGACCGCCTGCAGCGCCTTGGTGACCGCGCTGACCTGGGTGAGCACGTCGATACAGTAGGTGTCTTCTTCGACCATCTTGTGGATGCCACGGACCTGGCCCTCGATCCGCCGCAGCCGCTTGAGGTAGTCGTCCTTGCTGCCGGAGTATCCGGTCACTGCTGCCTCCTGTGGGTCTGAGCGGGTCGGTCGGTGCGTCGGAGTCCGCGGGCGTCCGGCGTGGTCTCACCACTGCCAACCAGCATACCCCTATGGGGTATTCCCGGCCGAATGCGAGGGGAGTCGGACCTCAACGAGCAGCGAGATCGGCGGGGCGGCGCAGCAGGTAGAGCCGGTTGAAGCCGCCGAACGTGCGGACCGCCCGCAGCAGCGTGCAGCGACCGGTCTCGATCAGCTCCACCTGGAGGAACTCCTCGAACCGGTCGCAGTCAAACCCGAGGTGGGGGCCCCACCCGTCCTGGACCGGCGCGCGGTGGCGCTCGATGTCGCGGCCCAGCGCGACGTCGCGGACGTACTCCCAGCGGCTGCGCCCCCCGAAGAAGTCGCCGTAGGGGCGCCGACGCACCAGCGGCCGGCTCAGCAGCTTGAGCAACCCGGGCAGCCGCTTCTCGACGGGGATGCTGACCAGGATCCACCCCTCCGGAGCACAGGACTCGACGATGGTGGTGATCGCGGCGCGGAAGTTGCCGGTGTGCTCCAGGGTCTCGAAGCTCGTGCAGAGCGTGAAGGGTGGCACCGGCGGGATCCGGCCCTTGTTGAGGTTGAGGGCTGCGAACCGCGTGTTGTCCAGCCGGCGCGCCCGGGCGAGCTCGAGCAGCCGGCGATTGCGGTCGTAGCCGACGCAGCGCCACTGCGGCGAGAGGACGCTCGAGCGGACCAGGTCGAGGATGTAGCCGTTCGAGCACCCGAAGTCGGCGTAGCGCCCGGTCTGCGGCAGCGGCAGGGCCTTGAGCTCCTTGAGGATGGCCCGCAGCCGGGTCCGGTGGATGACCGAGACGACGTTGCTCGGGCTGTACGTCGCCTCGTGCACGATCATGTCGCGGAGGTTAGCAGTGCGGCTCACGGTGTCCCGGGTCACTCGGAGGCGCCACGCGGCGCGAGGAAGTCGACCAGGCGAGGTGCCAACCCGACATACGTCTGCGGCGTCAGCTCCAGGAAGCGTTTCTCCACGTCGGCCGGCAGCCCGAGCCCGCGCACGAACTCGCGCAGCAGCTCGCCGTTGATCCGTCGCCCGCGGGTGAGCTCCTTGAGCCGCTCGTAGGGGTTCTCCATCCCGGCGACCCCCTGGGCCCCGAGCGCGCGCATCGCGGACTGGATCGGCTCGCCCAGCACCTCCCAGTTGGCCTCGAGGTCGGCCGCCATCGCCTCCGGCACCGCATCGAGCCCGGCCAGGCCGCGGGCGACGTTGTCGATCGCGAGCAGCGAGTGGCCGAACGCCGTGCCGATGTTGCGTTGCATCGAGGAGTCGGTGAGGTCGCGCTGCAGCCGCGACTGCACCAGGGTCGACGCGAGCACATCGAGGAGGGCTGCCGATACCTCGAGGTTGGCCTCGGCGTTCTCGAAGCGGATCGGGTTGACCTTGTGCGGCATCGTCGACGAACCGACCGTGCCGTGACCCCGCACCTGGGCGAAGTAGCCCATCGAGATGTAGGTCCAGACATCGGTGCACAGGTTGTGCAGCACCCGACCGAACCGCGCCACGTCGGCATACAGCTCGGCCTGCCAGTCGTGGCTCTCGATCTGGGTGGTGAGCGGGTTCCACGTCAGGCCCAGGCCCTCGACGAACTCGCGTGAGATCGCGGGCCAGTCCGCGTCCGGCACCGCGGCGACGTGCGCGCCATACGTGCCGGTCGCGCCGTTCAGCTTGCCGAGGTAGTCCGCGCCCCGCACCCGGCGCAGCTGTCGGTCGAGTCGAAACGCGAGCACTGCCAGCTCTTTGCCCATGGTCGTCGGTGTCGCCGGCTGCCCGTGCGTGTGCGCGAGCAGCGGCACGTCACGCAGATCGCGGGCGAGCTCGCCGACCGTGTCGGCCAGTGCGGTCGCACGGGGGAGCCAGACCGCGGTGACCGCGCCGCGCACCATCAGCGCGTAGGACAGGTTGTTGATGTCCTCGCTGGTGCAGCCGAAGTGCACGAGCTCCGGTATGCCGTGTGCCTCCTCGCCGAGGATGCTCGCCAGTCGGCGCTTGAGGAAGTACTCGACCGCCTTGACGTCGTGGACGGTCTCCCGCTCGATCTGCGCCAGCTCGGCGATCTCGTCGGGCCCGAAGTCGTCGACCACGGCACGGAGCCTCGACTGCTGGTCCGGCGTGAGCGCCGGCACGCCGGGCACGACCGCGTGGTCGGTCAGGTGGATCAACCACTCGACCTCGACCCGCACCCGTTCGCGGTTGAGCGCCGCCTCCGAGAGGTGATCGACCAGCGGCGCCACCGCGGCGCGGTAGCGGCCGTCGAGGGCGCCCAGGGCGATCGGGGGTGATGCGTCAGCGAGACGAGCCATGGTCCTCATCCTCCCAGAGGCCGCCAGCAGCCGAACGCCTGCTCCCGGTGACCTGGCCCGGTCACCCCGCGGCGAACCGCTCCCGCACGTGCTCGACGAGACCGCGGCAGGCCCGCTCGACCTCCGCCAGGCAGCGGTCGAAGCCGGCCGCGTCGCCGAAGTAGGGGTCGTCGACCTCGAGCTGGCCCGCGGCGACCGCCTCCGGGTCGAACTCCCGCAGCAGCCGCACCCGCTCCGCCAGGTCGGGCGCGCTGTCCCTCAGCTGCTCCAGGTGGGAGCGGTCCGCGGCGAGGACGAGGTCGTGGTCGGCGACCCAGGCCTGGTCCAGCTGCTGCGCCCGGTGGGTGGCCCCGTCGTAGCCGTGCTGGGTCAGGGCCCGCAGGGTCCGCTCGTCGGCCTCGTTGCCCACGTGCCAGTCGCCGGTGCCGGCCGAGTCCACCTCGACCTGCCCCTGCAGCCCCTCGTCCTCCAGCAGCCGGCGCAGGATCACGGCGCCCATCGGCGACCGGCAGATGTTTCCGGTGCAGACGAAGGAGATCCGGTATGGCGAGTGGGTCGTCATGCGCTCATTGAACTCCAGCGCAACCGGGTCACCGGGGCTGGGTGATCTCCGAGAGCACCTTGGCGGCGTGCGCGACATCGATCTCGGTGTGGTTGGCGTGCGCGGTGATCCGCAGCCGCGAGGTGCCGTCCGGGGTGGACGGCGGTCGCAGGCAGCCGACGCGCACGCCGTGCGCGGCACAGATATCGGCGGCCACCAGGGCCTCGCGGGAGCCGGGCAACAGGACCGACATCAACGGCCCGGCCGGTGTCTCGAGACCACAGGCCTCGGCCAGGCGGGCGGTGTGGGCCATGGCCCGCTCCCCCAGCTGCGGCTCGTCCTCGATGACGTCGAGGGCGGCGAGCGCCGCGCCGGCGCTCGCGGGGGCCAGCCCCGTGTCGAACAGGAACGGCCGCGCGGTGTTGACCAGGTGCTCGCACAGCATCCGGTGCCCGAGGACGACCCCGCCCTGCGCCGCCAGCGCCTTCGACAGGCTCGCGGTCACCACGACGTGGTCGAGGCCAGCCAGCCCCAGCTGCCGTAGCAGGCCCCCGCCGCGCGGTCCGCGGACGCCCACGGCGTGGGCCTCGTCGACGAGCAGGGTCGCGTCATGGTGGTCGGTGAGCTCGACCAGCTCGGTCAGCGGTGCCGCGTCACCCAGGATGCTGGAGACCGACTCGACCACCACCATCGCGCGGGGAGTGGTGCGCTGCCGCAGCAGCCGTTCGACCGCGTCGAGGTCGCCGTGCGGGAAGACCGCCACCTCGGCGCGCGCCAGCCTGGCCCCGTCGATCAGCGAGGCGTGGTTGTGCGCGTCCGAGATGATCGTGGTGTCGGCTTCGGCGAGCGCGCAGATCGCGCCGAGGTTGGCCAGGTAGCCGGTCGAGAAGACGAGGGCCTGTTCCACGTCGAGGTGGTCCGCGAGGGCCTCTTCGAGCTCGGCGTGGATCGGCAGCGTCCCGGTGATCAACCGCGGCGCACCCGAGCCGGTCCCGAAGTCCTCGACCGCCGCGATCGCGCCGGACTGGACGTGCGGGTGCTGACGCAGACCGAGGTAGTCGTTGCCGGCGAGGTCCAGCTGCTGGTCGTGGGTCTGGACCACGAGACGACGCGTCATGCCACGGGATTCGCGGTCGAGGGCCTGGCGCGCCAGGTCGTCCAGGAACGAGCTCACTCTCCAAGGTTGCCTTATCCTCCGCGTCTCGGCACGGCGGATCCGGTTACCCGTAGGTAGGCGGCGACGCGGCATACCCCTGTCGTCCCTCCCCGGCGCGATCTCCGTGTCCGTGGCGCGGCGCCCGGCGAGGTGACCTATCGTTCAGGGGTGCTGCAGGCAGCCCGGGAGGACCGCAGGTCGGAGCCGGCGACGGGGGACCGCCGCCAGTTCTGGCGTGTCACGAGATGGGTTCTCGCGGTGCTCTACGTCGCGGCGATCGTCTACTTCGTCAGCACCGAGGGCATTCCGCTCGACCGCGGCGCCATCACGTTGTGGATCTTCATCGGGCTCACCATCGCCGTGCTCGGCAAGGGGTGGCGGGCCTGGCTGTGGATGATCCTCGACTGGATGCCCTTCACGCTGGTGATGTTCGCCTACGACTACTCCTACGGTGCGCTCGGCCACTACGCCGGGGGAGTCATGGTCGAGGGGTCGCACAACGCGGTCGGTTTCCCGCTGCACATCCAGGCGCCGGTCACCTTCGACACCTGGCTGTTCGGCGGGGTGCTGCCGAACGCCTGGATGCAGCAGCACTTCTATGTCGCCGGCCAGTCGCACTGGTATGACGCGGCCGCCATCCTCGTCTACATCACCCACTTCATCGCGACCCCGCTGATCGCGATGATCCTGTGGATCACCAACCGTCGTCGCTTCCGCCAGTGGGTCGCGGTGATCGTGCCCCTCGCGGTGGTCGGCATCGCGACCTACATGGTCTACCCGATGGCGCCGCCGTGGATGGCCTACCAGGACGGGGTCATCTCGGAGCCGGTGCACCGGATCACCGGGATCGGGTGGAACCGGCTCGGGCTGGGCGTCGCGGAGCGGATGCTGCACGACGGCCAGGCCCTGTTCAACCCTGTCGCGGCGATGCCGTCGCTGCACATGGGCTTCGCGACGATGGTGGCGCTGTTCTTCATGATCGGTGCCCCGTGGTGGCGCCGGGTCCTGCTCGCGCTGTATCCCCTCGCGATGGGGACGGTGCTGGTCTACTGCGGCGAGCACTACGTCATCGACCTGCTGGTCGGTGCCTTCTACTCGTGCGTGATCATCCTCGTCTGGCGGCTCGTCATCCGCTCCCGGCGGCGACGGGAGACCGGCGAGGAATCCGGTGTCGAGGGCAGCTCGGCAGGCGACCGCGAGCTCGCCCAGGCCTGAGGCGCTCGCGCCACGGTGGCGTCAGGCGTCGGGGTATCCCTCGGGGTTCTGCGACTGCCAGCGCCACTGGTCGGCGCACATGTCGTCGATGGACTTCTTGGCAACCCAGCCGAGCTCGGCCTGCGCCCGGGACGGATCGGCATACGACGTGGCGATGTCGCCGGCGCGCCGCTCGACCACCTCATAGGGAAGCTCCCGCCCGACCGCCCGCTCGAAGGCGTGCAGCAGCTCGAGCACCGAGGTGCCGGTACCGGTGCCGAGGTTCCAGGTGCTGATCGGGTCGTCGGTCCGCGCCAGCCTCGCGAGCGCGGCGACGTGCCCCGCGGCGAGGTCCTCGACGTGGATGTAGTCGCGCACGCCGGTGCCGTCGGGGGTGTCGTAGTCGTCGCCGAACACCCGCAGCTTCTCGCGCCGCCCGACCGCCACCTGGGCGATGAAGGGCATCAGGTTGTTCGGGATGCCGGTCGGGTCCTCGCCGATGGTGCCCGACTCGTGCGCGCCGACGGGGTTGAAGTAGCGCAGCAGCGCGATCCGCATCGTGGGGTCGGCGACGGCGACGTCGCGCAGGATCTGCTCCTGCATCACCTTGGTCCAGCCGTAGGGGTTGGTCGCCGACGTCGGCCGGTCCTCGGTCGCCGACTCCTGGTCGGTGCCGTAGACGGTGGCCGACGAGCTGAAGACCAGCTTGGCCACCCCGTGGCGGCGCATCGCCCGGACGAGGGAGAAGGTCGTGCCGAGGTTGTTCTCGTAGTACTCCAGCGGCTTCTCGACGCTCTCTCCCACCGCCTTGAAGCCGGCGAAGTGGATCACCGCGTCGAGCTGCTCGTGGGCGAAGAGGTGCTCGGTCTTGTCGACGTCGCGCAGGTCGAAGGCCTGGACCGGCAGGTGCCGGCCGGTGATCGCCTCGAGCCGGTTCACCACGGTCGGCTTGGCGTTGGCGAAGTTGTCCACGATGAGGACGTCGTGCCCGGCGGCGATGAGCTGGATGACGGTGTGGGAGCCGATGTATCCGGCCCCTCCTGAGACGAGAACGCGCATAGGGTGACTGTATGACGTGTGCTGGACCGGGCGCGTGACCTCGCGGGTCGAACGGCTCGTCGTCCCCGGGCGGATCGGGGTCGACGGTGACACCTGTGCCCACGACACCAACGTCTGGTGCTGTGGTGACGAACGGGAGTGCGCCGTCATCGACCCCGCGGGCGACGTCTCGGCGCTGCTGGAGCTGGCCGGTGCCACGCCGGTCAAGGCGATCCTGGTCACCCACGCCCACGACGCCCACATCAGCGCCGCCGTCGGGCTGGCCGAGGCCACCGGCGGGTTGATCTTCCTGCACCAGGACGACTTCCCGCTCTGGGTCGTGCAGTATCCCTCCCGGCGGCCCGACGTCAACGTCGTCGACGGCATGTCCCTGGTGATGGGTGGGGTTCGCCTGCGCGCACTGCACACGCCGGGGCACACACCCGGCGGCGTGTGCTGGTATGCCCCCGACCTCGGCGTCGTCTTCACCGGCGACACCCTCGGACCCGGCCGGCCCGGCGGCGTCGACCACGCCGACTCCGACTACGACTCGCTGCAGTCCTCGATCCGCAAGAGCCTGTTCACGCTGCCCACCGACACGGTCGTGCACCCCGGCCACGGCGAGGACACCCGCATCGGCTCGGTGCGGTGGGACCCGACCTTCTGGGGTTCCACCGGGCGGTGGCGCCACGACGCGGGCCGCTGACCACCCGCCATACCCGCTTGTTGCTGGGAGAGGGCGTCAGATCTGACGCCCTCTCCCAGCACCAGTGAGCGGATCGATACCGTGAGGCGGTGGCCGACCCTTCGCACCTCCTCGCCGAACGTGTCCGGGCCGGGCTGGGCGCTGCCTTCGGCGCCGAGCTCGCGGACGCGGATCCGGCGATCCGCCCGTCGCAGTTCGCCGACTACCAGGTCAACGCGGCGCTCGCCCTCGCCAAACGGCTCGGCCGGCCTCCCCGCGAGGTGGCGGCAGCCCTGCTCGCGCAGCTGCAGCTCGATGACGTGTGCGCGAGTGTCGAAGTCAGCGGGCCCGGCTTCCTCAACCTGACGCTGCGCGACGAGTGGCTGGGTGGGCAGGTCGAGGGGCTGCTCGCCGACGACCGGCTCGGCGTGGCCCGCGAGGAGCGCCAGGTCATCCCGATCGACTACTCGGCGCCCAACGTGGCCAAGGAGATGCACGTCGGGCACCTGCGCACGACGGTCGTCGGCGACGCGCTGGCCCGGACCCTCGAGCACCTGGGGCACGACGTCATCCGGCAGAACCACATCGGCGACTGGGGCACCCCGTTCGGCATGCTCATCGAGCACCTGCTCGAGGTGGGGGAGGGCTCGAAGGAGGCCGGGTTGCTGCGCTCGGACCCCAACGCGTTCTACCAAGCCGCTCGCGCCAAGTTCGACGGCTCGGCGGACTTCGCGACGCGGTCGCGGGCCCGGGTCGTCGCGTTGCAGGCCGGCGATCCCGACACCCGGCGGCTCTGGCGCGAGCTGATCGCCCTCTCGACGGCCTACTTCAACTCGATCTACGAGCAGCTCGACGTGACCCTCACCGACGACGACCTCGCGGGGGAGTCGACCTACAACGACGAGCTGGCCGGGATCTGCGATGACCTCGAGCGCAGGGGAATCGCCGTGGTCGACGAGGGGGCGCTCTGCGTCTTCCTCGAGGGTTACACCGGCCGCGAGGGCAAGCCGGTGCCGCTGATCATCCGCAAGAGCGACGGCGGATACGGTTACGGCACCACCGATCTCGCCACGATCCGGCATCGGGTGAGGGAGCTGCACGCAGACCGGATCCTCTATGTCATCGGTGCGCCGCAGCACCTGCACTTGCAAATGGTCTACGCCACGGCACGCAAGGCCGGGTGGCTGCCCGACACCGTCGAGCCCGTGCACGTGCAGATCGGCAACGTCCTCGGCAGCGACGGCAAGATCCTCAAGACCCGCAGTGGCGCGCCGATCCGGCTGCGTGCGCTGCTGGACGAGGCCGTGGAGCGGGCCACGGCGGTGGTGGACCAGGCGCGCTCCGACCTCGACGGCGACACCCGCGCCCAGATCGCCCACCAGGTGGGGATCGGCGCGGTGAAGTATGCCGACCTGTCCGTCGCCCACGACAGCGAGTACGTCTTCGACTTCGACCGGATGCTGGCCCTGCAGGGCAACACGGGGCCCTATCTGCAGTATGCCGCGGCGCGAGTCCGCTCCATCTTCCGTAAGGCGGGGGCCGAGCCGGCGTCGGCGACGGGACCGGTCGTCATACGGCACGAGGCCGAGCACACACTGGCGCTGCGGCTGTTGGGCTTCGGGCGGGTGGTGGCGCAGGTCGGCGACGCGCTGGAGCCGCACCGGCTGTGCACCTACCTGTTCGAGCTGGCGCAGTCGTTCATGGCGTTCTACGAGCACTGCCCGGTGCTGGGGGCGGAGGACCCGGTGGTGCGTGCCTCGCGCCTGGCGCTCTCGGCGGCCACGCTCCGGGTGCTGGTGCAGGGTCTCGACCTGCTCGGCGTCCAGGCCCCCGACCAGATGTGACCCCCCGAAGTCGGGACGGGGGGTCAGCCGCGCTGGTCGACGATGCGGCGCGCCTTGCCGACTGACCGCTCGACCCCGCCGGGCTCGACCACGTTCACCTTCGCGGTCGTGCCGATCCGGGACTTGATGTCGTGCTGGAGCCGCCGCGCGATCTCGGCCCGGGTCTCCGGCGCGACGCTCGGCTCCGCCTCGACGTTGACGGTGAGCTCGTCCATCCGGCCCGGGCGCGTCAGCACGCACTGGAAGTAGGGCGTGAGCCCCTCTTCCTCGAGCACGATCTCCTCGATCTGGGTCGGGAAGACGTTGACACCGCGCACGATCATCAGGTCGTCGGTGCGCCCGGTCACCTTCTCCATCCGCCGGAAGGCAGGGCGCGCGGTGCCGGGCATCAGCTTGGTCAGGTCACGGGTGCGGTAGCGCAGCACCGGCATCGCCTGCTTGGTCAGCGAGGTGAAGACCAGCTCGCCGACCTGCCCCTCCTCCACCTGCTCGTCGGTCAGCGGGTTGACGATCTCGGGGTAGAAGTGGTCCTCCCAGACGTGCAGCCCGTCCTTGGTCTCGACGCACTCCTGGGCGACACCCGGACCCATCACCTCGGACAGGCCGTAGATGTCGGTGGCGTGCATGCCCGCTCGCTGCTCGATCTCCTCGCGCATCGCCTGCGTCCACGGCTCGGCGCCGAACACGCCGATCTCGAGCGACGACTCGCGAGGGTCGAGGCCCACCCGCTCCATCTCGTCGAGCAACGACAGGAAGTAGGAAGGGGTGACCATGATCGCGCGCGGCCGGAAGTCGGTGATCAGCTGGATCTGCTTCTCCGTCTGGCCGCCCGACATCGGGATCACCATGCACCCCAGGGCTTCCGCGCCGTAGTGGGCGCCCAGCCCACCGGTGAACAGGCCGTAGCCGTAGGACACGTGCACCCCGTCGCCGGGCACGACTCCCGATGCGCGCAGCGACCGCGCCATCACCGAGGACCAGGTGCGGATGTCCTCCGCGGTGTAGCCGACCACGGTGGGTTTGCCCGTCGTGCCGCTGGAGGCGTGCACCCGGTTGACCTGCTCCCGCGGGACGGCGAACATCCCGAACGGGTAGTTGGCCCGCAGATCGGCCTTGGTCGTGAACGGAAGGATCCGCACGTCCTCGAGTGCCTTGACGTCGTCCGGATGGATCCCCTTCTCTTCGAACGCAGCCCGGTAGTGCGGCACGTGCTCGTAGGCCTGCCGCACCGACCACTGGAGCCGCTCGAGCTGGTGCGCCCGCATCTCATCGAGCGACCAGCGCTCGGCTTCGTCGTAGAGGTCTGGCCGGGGCTCGATGACGGGCAGGTTGCTCATGCCGGGGACTCCTTGCTGTGCGGTCGGGGCGATGGCGTCACGTCCGGGGCGACAGGTTGCGCGACCGGCCGCGGAACTCCGCGATCACCGCGCCATCGGCTTCTCGGGTCACCGTGACGTCGGTGATGCCACTGCGCCCGTATGTCGTCCGCTCGCGGGCGTCGGCCACGAGGACGTCGCCGAGCCGCGCCGAGGTGACGAAAGTGATGTCGCAGCCGGAGGCCACGGTCAGACGGCCGCCCGCGTTGCAGGCCAGCGCGAACGCCGAGTCGCACAGGGTGAAGATCAGCCCGCCGTGCATGATCCGGTGCCCGTTGACCATGGTCTCGGTCACCGGCATCCGCACCCTCGAGCGGCCGAGCGACCCGTCGTGGTCGACCTCCAGGGCCTCCATGCCCAACGACCTCGAGGCGAGGTCGTCCTGCCACATCGCGTGGACGTGCGCGAGGTCCGCGGTCGAGGTCACGCCAGGCTTCCGTCCGTGGCGTCCGTGGCGTCCGTGGCGTCCGTGCCGTCCACGCCGTCCGGGTGCGTTCCTCGACCCTCGGATCCCTGCTTGGCAGCGACTCTCACGCTGTCGTCGCCTCCGTCAGCGCCGCGCTGGCGCGGTAGCGGCCGCCGGGGAAGACCCGGTCCAGCTCGGCCAGCTGCGCCGCCACCACGTCGTAGCCGATCTCCCGCCCCCACTCGAGCGGCCCCTTGGGGTAGTTGGTCCCGAGCTTCATCGCGGTATCGACGTCGTCGGCAGTGGCTTCGCCCCGGGCCACGAGGTCGACGGCCTCGTTCACGAGCATGGCCAGGGTCCGGGCCACGGGGTCGGTGTCCACCGGCCCACCCACGAGCTCCTGGGCGCGCGCCGCGTCGGGTGACGCATCGAGCGCTCGGCCCGACTCGTCATACGTGAAGATGCCCCGCCCACTCTTGCGACCGAGGCGACCCTCGGCGACGAGCTCGCGCTGGAAGTCGGTGGGGGCATAGCGCGGGTCGCGCCCGGTCTGCTCCCAGACGGACGTGCCGACCGCGAGGTTGACGTCCTGCCCGATCAGGTCGGTCAGCTCCAGCGGCCCCATGCGGAAGCCGGCGTACTCGCGCAGGGCGAGGTCGATCGTCGCCGCGTCGGCGACCCCGTTGGCCACCATCCGCTGCGCCTCGCCGTAGAAGGGGCGCGCGACCCGGTTGACGATGAAGCCGGGCGTCGAGGTGCAGTGGACCGGTGTCTTGCCCCACTCGCGCATCAGGGCGTCGGCGGTGCGCAGTGGCGCGCTGCTCGCCTCGTCGTCGTGCTGGTCGCCGCGGATGATCTCCACGAGGCGCATCAGCGGGGGCGGGTTGAAGAAGTGCAGGCCGATGACGCGCTCGGGATCGGGGATGGCGCTCGCGATCTCGGTGATGTCCAGGCTGGAGGTGTTGCTCGCGAGGATGGTGGTGCGCGGCTGGTGGTCGGCCAGCTCGCCGAACAGCTGGCACTTGTCGCCGAGATCCTCCCGGATCGCCTCGATGACCAGCAGGCACGGTGGCAGCGAGGCGAGGTCGTCGGCCACGTTGAGGTTGGCGATCGTGGTGTCCGCCTCGGCGAGGGTGATCTTGCCCTTGTTCGCCAGCCGGTTCAGCGTCGTGGCCAGGCGGTCGCGGGCCGCCTCGGCCGCGCCGGGCATCGTGTCGACGAGGTGGACCGGGTGGCCGCCCTGCGCCGCCACCTGGGCGATTCCCGTGCCCATCGCGCCGGTGCCGACGACGGCGATGTGCTCGAGTTCTGGTTCGTCTGAGGGAGCCATGTGACACATGTTCGCAGACGCGTAGAGTTTCGGTAAGACGAGTTCGGACGACGGACACCTGCCAATCCATGACGCGTGAGGATTCCTGTGACGACCACCGCCACCGTTCACCCCCTGATCGGGAAGCACCGCGAGACGTTGGAGGAGGCGAAGGCCGCACTCGCCGGGCGCACCTACTACTCGCGCTACCCCGAGTCGCCCTCCCCGCGGGTCTACGGCGAGACCGCGGCCAGCGAGGGCAAGACCGCCTTCGAGGGGCGGCTCACGGAGGGTTTCACGGCGCTGGCGGACCAGCCCGGTGACGGGCGCACCGTCGGCAGCGAGGTCTCGCCCTACGGGCCAGAGCTGCGGGTCGGCTACCCGCACCTCGACGTGCCCGCCGCGATGGCCGCCGCCCAGGCAGCCATGCCGGTATGGCGTGACGCCGGCGCGCTCACGCGGGCGGCGGTGTGCGTCGAGATCATCGACGCGATCAACCAGCGGTCGTTCGAGATCGCCAACGCCGTGATGCACACCTCCGGGCAGCCGTTCGTGATGAGCTTCCAGGCCGCCGGTCCCAACGCGCAGGACCGCGCCCTGGAGGCGGTGGTCGCGGCGCTCGTCGAGCAGGAGCGGGTGCCGGAGTCGGTCGTGTGGGAGAAGCCTGGCAAGAAGGGCCCGCTGCGGATGCAGAAGGACTACCGGATCGTGCCGCGCGGGGTGGCGCTGGTCATCGGCTGCAACACGTTCCCGACGTGGAACGCCTACCCCGGCATCTTCGCCTCGCTCGCGACCGGCAACCCGGTGGTCGTCAAGCCGCACCCGCGGGCGGTGCTGCCGCTCGCGATCACCGTGGAGGTCGCCCGCGACGTGCTGGCCCAGGCCGGATTCGACCGGGCGCTGGTGCAGCTGGCCGCCGAGGACGACGGCGAGGGCCTCGCCAAGGACCTGGTGGAGCGGCCCGAGGTCGCGATCGTCGACTACACCGGTGGGCCCGGGTTCGGCGGGTGGCTCGAGCGGGAGGGCGCCGCGCTCGGCAAGCTCGTCTACACCGAGAAGGCGGGGGTCAACACGATCGTGGTCGACTCGACCGACAACCTGCGGGGCCTCCTCGGCAACCTGGCCTTCTCGCTGTCCCTCTACTCGGGGCAGATGTGCACGGCGCCGCAGAACGTCTACCTCCCGCGGGACGGCGTCGACACCGACGAGGGCCGCCTGACGTTCGAGGAGTTCGGCCACCACCTCGGGGAGGCCCTGACCGCGTTCAACGCCGACGACGCCAAGGCCGTCGAGGTGCTGGGCGCCACGGTCAACGACGACGTGCGGGCGCGCGCCACGGACCTGCCCGGGCTGGCCCAGCGGCTCGGTGGCGATGTGGTGCTCGACACCCGCGCCGTCAGCCACCCGACCTACCCGGATGCCGTGGTGCGAACCCCCGGACTGGTGTCGGTCGACGTGGCCAACGACACGGCATACACGCAGGAGTGCTTCGGGCCGGTCTCGTTCCTCATCTCGACCGACTCGACCGGGCAGTCGCTCGAGCGGATGCGGGACACGATCCGCGAGCACGGAGCCATGACGGCGTCGGTCTACTCCACCTCGGAGCCGGTCCTGGAGGATGCGCGTGAGGCGGCCGCCGATGCCGGGGTGGCGCTGTCGGAGAACCTCACCGCCGGCGTCTTCGTCAACCAGACCGCGGCGTTCAGCGACTACCACGGCACCGGCGCCAACCCGGCGGCCAACGCGGCCTACACCGACGCCGCCTTCGTCGCCAACCGGTTCCGGGTGATCACCTCCCGCCGCCACATCTGACCCGCCCCGGTCGCCCCCCAAGCCGGGACGTCCTGCGTTCTGGTTGCCTGAGCGACCCGTCTGCAGGACGTCCGCTTCTGGCAACCGCCTCCTTCGCCGGGACGGTCTCATGATGTGACCTCGTATGCGCGGGAGTTTCCGATCTTCTAACGTCGGCTTATGCACGTCACAGTTCACCCGACGGACTCGGGGGCGCGCGCAGCCGGGTCGCCTATATCCCTCATGTCCTCCCTGCCGGTGCTCGACCTGAGTCTGGCCGCCGACCGGGCAACCGCCCCGCAGTTCCGCGAGGACCTGCGGCGGGCGACCCACGACTACGGCTTCTTCTACCTGGTGGGCCACGGCATCGACCCTGCGCTGCGCCACGAGCTGCTCGACGTGGCACGGAGGTTCTTTGCCCTGCCGGAAGCCGACAAGCTCGCCATCGAGAACGTGCGCAGCCCCCACTTCCGCGGCTACACCCGTCTCGGAGGCGAGCGGACCAAGGGGCGTCAGGACTGGCGTGAGCAGGTCGACGTCGGCCCCGAGCGCCCGGCCCGGGAGCCCGGGGAGGCCGACTGGGACATCCTCGAGGGGCCGAACCAGTGGCCGCCGGCACTGCCGGAGCTCGAGAAGGTGCTCACCCGGTGGAACGAGACCCTCGGTGGCGTGGCCCTGCAGCTGCTGCGGGAGTGGGCCGAGTCGCTCGGGCAGGACCGGCACGTCTTCGACCCGGCCTTCGCCGATCGTCCCTCCACACTGACCAAGGTGGTTCGCTACCCCGGCCGCCCTGCCGGCGAGAGCGATCAGGGCGTCGGCGAGCACAAGGACTCCGGCGTCCTGACGCTGCTGTTCGTGGAGCCGGGCAAGGCCGGCCTCCAGGTGGAGCGGGACGGTGAGTGGATCGACGCGCCCCCCGTCGACGGCGCCCTCATCGTCAACATCGGCGAGCTGCTCGAGGTCGCCACCGACGGCTACCTCAAGGCGACCGTGCACCGCGTCATCACCCCGCAGCCGGACACCGACCGCATCTCGATCCCGTTCTTCTTCAACCCCGCCCTGTCTGCGCGGATCCCGCGCCTCACCCTGCCCCAGGAGCTCGCCCGGGAGTCTCGCGGGGTCACCGTCGACGCCGACAACCCGATCCACGACACGTATGGCGCCAACGCCCTCAAGAGCCGCATGCGCGCCCACCCCGACGTGGCCGCCCGCCACCACCCCGAGCTCGTCCGCCGGATGGAGCACGGCCGCTGAGCTCGAGCCGGCCACTTCAGTGGCTGAGGCGCCCCTGAGGGCCAGCCCCGCGGTTGCCGCTACCGCCCGGGGTGGCGAGCCGTTCGCTCGCCTAGAGTGCGGACGTGGCCGAACCCTCCGCACCAGGCACCTCGCCGCCGCCGCAGCCGACACTGCGCGACGGTGACGTGACGATCCGGCCGTGGACGTTCAACGACGTCGAGCAGGCTCGGTTGCAGCATGACGAGGAGATCGCCTACTGGTTCGGGTTCGACGGGATCGTGCCGTCGGCCGAGACGCAGCGCCAGGCGATCGAGCGCTGGCACGCCTCCTACGCCGACGATCGACGGATCGTCAGCTTCCTGGTCGAGCACCGCGGCGAGGTGGCCGGCGCCGTCGAGGTGCGTCGGCTGGAGGGGAATACCGGACGGCTCTCGTGGGCGGTGTTTCCGCGGCACCGGGGATTCGGCGTCGCGTCACGGTCGGTGCGCCTGCTCATCGGCTACGCATTCGAATCCCTTGGTCTGGCACGTGTCTTCGCCGAGGTAGAGCCCGACAACCTGCCGTCCCTGCGCACCGCAGGACGAGCCGGGCTGCGCCGCGAGGGGGTCCTTCGCGGTGCGGCCGCGACACGGGGCGAGCGGCACGACTACGTCCTGCTCGGGCGCCTCGCGACCGATCCGGAGCCGCAGAGCCGGGACGGGTTTCTCGGCATCCTCAACGCCGCGCTGCCGACCAAACGCGTGATCGCGCAAGGAATCCTGCGCGACGGGCAGGGCCGGGTCCTGCTGTGCGAGCTGACCTACAAGCGGGAGTGGGACCTGCCGGGCGGAGTGGTGGACCCCCTCGAGTCACCCGCACTCGCGCTCGTCCGTGAGATCGCCGAGGAACTGCGGGTCGACGTCCGCCCGACCCGGCTCGCCGCGGTCAACTGGCTGCCGCCCTACCGCGCCTGGTCCGACGCCGTGCTCTTCGTGTTCGACCTCGAACTGGTCGGCGTCACGCCGGCGCGACTGCAGGAGACCGTCACTTTGGAGCGTCGCGAGATCCAGGCCCTCCACTGGTGCACCCTCGACGACGCGGAGGCACACGTGGCGCCCTACGTGATGCGCTTCCTGCGCAGCCTCGATGCGGCCGCGGCCGAGGCACAGGCGGGGACGGGTGCCCGCGACACGCTGTACCTCGAGGACGGTATCGGCGGCACGCTGCAGCCCGAGGGCGGCTAGAGGCACGCTCCGCCCCGCGTTGACCAGAGGGTGTCTTGGGGAGGTCCTGCGGTGTGGTTGTCGGGGCCGCCGGGGCCGCCGGGGCGCAGGACGTCTTGGGGGAGGTCCTGCGGTGTGGTTGTCGGGGTCGCCAGACCGCAGGACGCCCTGGGAGGGGACGGGAGGGGCTGGGCCGTGTCGCTCTGTGTGGCTCAGCCGCCAGCCAAGTGCGCGGCCAGGAAGTCGATCGTCACCTGCCAGGCGGCCTCGGAGGCCTGCGCGTGGTGGAACACCGGGTGCGGATTGTCGAAGGCGTGCCCGGCGCCCTCGTAGGTCTCGAACCGGGTGGTCGGCCCGGCCACGGCGTCCCGGATCCGCTCCACCGTCTCCTGGTCGATGAAGGTGTCGGCCAGCCCGAAGTGGTGCAGGCTCGGGGTCTGGATCTCCGGCGCGAGGTGCAGCAACTGGGGGATCGCCGAACCGTAGTAGCTGACCAGTGCGTCGGCGTCCTCCCTGGCCGCGACGCTCCACGCCAGGCCGCCGCCGAAGCAGAAGCCGAGCAGGCCGACCCGGTCAACTCCGGGGAGACCGCGCAGGTGGGCAAACGCTGCCTGTCCGTCGGACACGGCGAGGTCCCAGTCGAGCCGACCGACGATCGCCATGGCGTGCTGCAGGAAGTCCGGGTGCGACTCGTCCACGTCGGTGTCGTCGAGACGCCAGTAGATCTCCGGCGCGAGCACGGTGTGGCCGAGCGCGGCCAGGTCGGCGCACCGCGAACGGATGTAGTCGGTGACGCCGAAGATCTCCTGGAAGACGAGGACACCCGCGCCGGAGGCGGTGCCGGGAGCCGGCCGCCAGAGGTGCGCCGGCATCGATCCGTCGGCGGTCGGGACGGTCACGGCCGAGGGCTCCGGGCGCCCGCCCGCGCAGTCAGCGGTGGACATCGTTACCGTCCGGCAGGATGAGGTGCAAGATCATGCTCACGAACGTGATGATGATGCCGCCGAGCACCGCGTCCCAGAAGAACTCGTCGACGTGGAACGCCAGCCTGAGCCCACCCGCTACCCATGACGTCAGCTCGAGCATGGCCGCGTTGATGACCAGCGTGAGCAGCCCCAGGGTGAGGATGATGAAGGGGAAGGCGAAGAACTTCACCACGGGCTTGATGACCGCGTTGATCAGACCGAAGATCACGGCGACCACGAGGATGGTGCCGATCTTGCTGGTCAGCGAGCTGTCGTGGTAATCGAACTCGATGCCCTTGATCACGAGCGCAGCGACCCAGAGGGCGACTGCGTTGACCAGGACCTTGATGGCGAACGATTTCATGCGCCCATCGTGACAGGTGAAACCCCCCTCGAGGTGGCGGTGGGCCTTGGCTCGCCGGGTGGGCGGTCGCAATACAGTGCAGGTATGAGCACTCCCGATGGCAAGGTCCGTCTGCGCAGCACCTTGGACGCGGTGCCCGCCTACAAGCCGGGCAAGCCCGCCGCTGAGCGCGAAGGCATCACGGCCTACAAGATGAGCAGCAACGAGAACCCCTACCCGCCGTTGCCCAGCGTCGTGGAGGTCCTGCGTGACGCTGCCGGCCTGGTGAACCGCTATCCCGACATGTCGGTGAGTGCGCTGACCGGTTCGCTCGCCCAGCACCTCGGCGTTCCCGTCGAACACCTCGCCACGGGCACCGGCAGCGTGGGAGTGCTGCAGCAACTCATCCAGATCACCTGCGAGCCGGGCGACGAGGTGGTCTACGCCTGGCGGTCGTTCGAGGCCTACCCGATCGTGGTCGCACTGTCGGGCGCGACCTCGGTGCAGGTGCCACTCGACGCCGACGCGCGTCACGACCTGCCCGCCATGGCTGCCGCGATCACCGACAAGACGCGGCTGATCCTCGTGTGCACCCCCAACAACCCCACCGGGCCGGCCGTGCACGCCGACGAGCTCGACACCTTCCTCGGGAAGGTGCCGTCCGATGTGCTGGTGGTCATCGACGAGGCCTACCTCGAGTTCGGGCGCGACGAGCGGGTGCCCGACGCGCTGGCCCTCTACCGCGCGCATCCCAACGTGGCGGTGCTGCGCACCTTCAGCAAGGCCTACGGGCTCGCCGGGCTGAGGGTGGGGTATGCCGTGGCGCAGGAGCCGGTCGCGACAGCACTCCGCAAGGCGGCCGTGCCGTTTGGCGTGACCGACCTGGGCCAGCGCGCCGCCATCGCGAGCTTGCGGGCCTACGACGAGCTGGCCGAACGCGTGGATGCGCTGGTCCTCGAACGCGACCGGATGTGGAAGGCGCTGCGCGACCAGGGCTGGGAGTTGCCCGAGACGCAGGCCAACTTCGTCTGGCTGCCACTCGGTGAGGACACCATGGACTTCGCCGCCGCAGCGGACGAGGCCGGTTTGACCGTGCGGCCCTTCGCCGGCGAGGGGTGCCGCTGCTCGGTGGCCGAGACCGAGGCCAACGACCGGCTGATCGAGGTGGCGGCAGCCTTCCGCGACCGCCGCGGCTGATCCTGCAACGGGCCGGCCACAGCGGCGTTGGCCGTGCGCAGGCCGTCACTGCACACTGCGATGGGCTTGCTGATGGATCGCCTCGGTTCGAGCCGAGGACTGGCTCAGCGCCTCGCCAAGGCATCAGGTCCGAGTCGGAGTCAGAGACCGGTCTGGGCCACCCCGTAGGTGGCCTGTGCGGTGGTGAAGCCATCGAACTCGAGCTGGTCGACCAGACCGCTGCGAGAGAACGACGTGTACTCCAGGTACTCCTTGGCCTTGAGCGCCGCCTGCTTGTTCCAGTCGACGTGTGCGGCGTCGACCCCATACGTGGCATCGCTGGTGTTGAACCCCTCGAACTTCAGCTGGTCGATCAGACCGCTGCGAGAGAACGACGTGTACTCCAGGTACTCACCGGCCTTGTCGCGAGCATTTCTCTGGGAAGCCGTCTCCCCGGAGGTGTCGACCGCAGCGGGCTTGTCCTCGACCGCGGGCGCCTGGGGCGCGGCGGCCTTGACCTTGACGGTGACCGTCTTGGTGGTGACCGGACCGGGGACCTTGATCGTCTTGGTGGTGACCGGACCGGGGACCTTGACCGTCTTGGTGGTGACCGGACCGGCGGCCTCGGCGGGTTCGGTCACGGTTGGCCCGGGGACCGAAATCGTCTTGGTGACGGTCGGGGCCGGTTCAGCGGCAGCCGGTGCGGCCGGGGAGTTGCCCGCCGCCCCGATACCGACGCCGACGAACAGCAGCGCAGCTCCGGCGACGCCGTTGATGACCTTGGACTTGGTGGTACTCATCAGTGGCGTCTCTTCTTCCGGCGTGCGTGCGGTGCGGTGAGTTCTAGGGCGGTCGGTCGACTTGCCCCGGACCGAGGCTAGATCTCCTGCTCGCACCGCCACATCGGCCGAACGGCCCATTTCGTCCATACGGTCCCGGGGATTGGCAGCCACCCTTGGTCTCCCGGCGGCGGGGACCTCAGGCGGTCTCGCGCAGGACGGGGAAGAGCGGGTGGTCCATGGGCGATCCGCCGGGCAGCTCGTCCTCGAGGCCGTCGAACTGCGGGGAGGTGACCCAGCGGCGTGGGGCATGCACCATGTCGTCGCCGAGGAACCGCAACGAGAACGCGCGGCGTCGCGAGGTGCCGGGTACGCCATACGAGTGGTGCAGGGTGAGCATGTGGAAGAACACGGCGTCCCCCGGCTCCATGGCCCAGCCGCGGATGTCGTGGGCGCCGCGATCGGCCTCGACGTCGGGCAGGTCGTTCAGCGAGCCCTCGGGGAACCACTTGGCCTCGTTGGTCATGAAGGAGCGCGGCATCAGCCAGCCCTGACGGTGTGACCCGGACAGGAACTCCAGCGTCGACTCGGCGGGCACGGAGTCGACCGGCGCCCACATCGAGCAGTTGGCGAAACCGTCGACGTTGTAATAGGGCTGGTCCTGGTGCCACGGCGTCTCCTGCCGGGTGCGTGGCTCCTTCACCAGCACGTGGTCGTGGTAGAGGCGCACCTGACGGCTGGCGGTGAGTGCCGCAGCGACGTCGGCCGCACGTGAGCTGAAGGCGATCTGCCGCAATTCCTCGATCCGCTGCCAGTTGCAGAAGTCCTCGACGAAGCTGCCCGGGTCGGTGTCGCTGCTGGCCACCTTGAAGCGGGGGCTGGGGTCGGCGAGGACCTTCTCGATGCCCTGCTCGATGGTGGCGACCTCGTCAGGGCTGAACAGACCTCGCACGAGGACCGACCCCGTCTCGGCGAATTCGGTCACGGAGGCGTCGTCGATGACGGATGCGGGGTGGGGAGCGGTCATGGTCACTATGGTCATCCTTCGTGCTCTCGGGGCGGACGACCTCAGCGTGACAGAAGCGAGCGGGCAGGAAAAGTGGCCATTTACATCCGTAGCGTTCGATAAAAGCGAACACTCACTATGCTGGGAGCGTGTCCGCCTCCGAGCTCAGTCTGCGCCACCTCGCGGCGGTCGTCGCGATCGAGGAGGAGGGTTCCTACCGGCGTGCCGCGGAGCGCCTCGGCTACTCTGCTGCTGCGATCACCAGCCAGGTCGCGACACTCGAAAAGGCTTTGGGCGCGCGGGTGTTCGACCGCCGCGGCGGTCCACGAGCAGCTGTGTTGACCGCGGCCGGCAGGGAGGTGCTCGCGACCGCACGGGAGATGTTGGCCGCTGCCGACCTGCTCGACGTGCGAGTCGCCTCGGTGCGGGAGGGCGCCTGGGGACGTCTGGCGATCGGCACCTTCCAGTCGGTGTCGGCGAGACTGCTCCCGGGCATCCTCAGCGAGGTCCGGCGGGAGCGTCCAGAGGTCGAGGTCAGTGTCCTCGAGAGCGACGACAACGAGGTCCTGACCAGGGCGCTGCGCAGCTCCCGGCTCGACGTGAGCTTCCTGGTCGGCCCCGTCGAGTCCGACGAGCTGGTCGTCCACGAGATCGTGCGCGACCCGTTCGTCGCGATGGTGCCGGTCGACGACCCGGCGCGCGACGTGCTGCCGATCAGCGAGGTCGCGCGACGTCCCGTCATCGGGCACGACCACTGCGTGTGCCATGACCTGGCCGAACAGGGCTTCGCCGCCGCGGGCATCCGACCGTCCTACGCCTTCCGCAGCAACGACAACGCGGCGGTGCAGGCGATGGTGCGCGCCGGGATCGGGACGGCGGTGATGCCCGCGCTGTCGGTGAACATGGCCGACCCGGGGGTGCGGGTGCTGCAGATCGAACCGGCTCTGCCCTTCCGCAGCATCCTGCTCGCGCACCTCGCGCAGGGCCCGCCGCCCACCGCGCTCGACTTCGTCACCCGGACCCGGACTGCTGTGGCAGCGCTGGGCATCTAGCGGGTGGGCAACCTGGCAGCCCTTCCCTGGCCGTGGACAAGATCGCGGGGGCACGGTGAAATGGCCGGGTCAGCATCGATGAGCAGGTCGAGCAACCACGTCGAGCAACCACGTCGAGCATCCGGGAGAGCCCATGTCCACGCACACCTACCGCGTCACCGAGATCGTCGGCACGTCCCAGGACGGCGTCGACGACGCCATCCGCAGCGGGCTGCAGCGGGCGTCGGCGACGGTCCGCAACCTGGACTGGTTCGAGGTGACCCAGATCCGTGGGCACCTCGAGGACGGGCAGGTCGAGCACTACCAGGTCGGGATGAAGGTCGGGTTCCGCATCGACGAGTGACGGCCGTTCGGGCTCAGTCCTTGGACGACCGGCGGGCCCGCTTCACCTCGCTGTCGAGCGCCCAGGCGTCCGCCACGGGACCCAGGTGCCCGAGCTTGTCGGGGTTGATCACCGAGCGGATCATCTGGATCTGCCCGTCGAGCACGTCCAGCGTCAACGTGCCGATGACCTTGGCGTCCCGATCGCGCAGGATCGCACCCGGGTGCCCGTTCAACGTGTGCGCCTCCACCCTCGCGTCGATCCGGGTCAGCCATGGGAAGGTCGAGGCAAGGACTCGCGCGACGTTGTCGGCACCGATCACACCTCGAGCAAATGCCGGCGCCTTCCCCCCGCCGTCGCCCACCATCTGCACGTCGGCGGCCAACAACCGCCTCAATCCGTCGACATCGCCATTTCGGAGCGCCTCGAAGAAGCGTGCCGCAAGCTCCTCACGTTCGCGGCGGTCCGCCTCGAACCGAGGGCGCCCGAGGTCCATGTGACGCCGTGCCCTGGTCGCGAGCTGGCGGCACGCTGCCTCGGAGCGCTCGACGGCCACTGCGACCTCGGGAAAGCCGAACCCGAACACCTCCCGCAGCACGAAGACGGCCCGCTCGAGCGGGGTGAGCCGCTCGAGCAGCAACAGGGCCGCCGTCGACACGGAGTCGGCCAGCTCCGCCGAGCGCTCCGGGTCGTCATACGGATCGTTGACCAACGGCTCGGGAAACCACGGCCCGACGTACGTCTCCCGTCGGACGCGCGCCGAACGCAGCACGTCGATGGAAACCCTCGTGACCACCGCCGACAAGAAGGCCCTGGTCGACGTGGGCCGGGTCGAGGAGGTCGCATAGCGCATCCACGTCTCCTGGACCGCGTCCTCGGCCTCAGCCACGCTGCCGAGGATGCGGTAGGCGATCGCGAACAGCAGGGGTCGCAGCTCCTCGAACTCCTCTGCCTGCGTCATCGGAGGGTTTCCTTGAAGCCCTGTCGCCACGAGGGGTATTGCGGCTCCCAGCCGAGCTCCCGCTTTGCCTTGGCGTTGGAGAAGGCACGCCCTTCGACCATCACGCCCGCCATCATCTCGCCGGCCAGCAGCCTGGCCAGCCAGTAAGGGACCCGACGCGGAGGCTTGGCCCCCGCGCACTCGGCGAGATAGGGCAGCCACTCGCTGACCGGTGCCGGTTCGTCATCGACGATGTTGAACACGCCCCTCGCCTTCTGCTCCACCGCAAGGACCGTAGCGCTCGCCGCGTCGTCAACGTGCACCCAGGAGAAGTACCCGCTGCCGGCCCCGACGAGAGGGACCAGGCGCTTCCGCACGAGCCGGACCTGGTCCTCGTTGGCGCCCGGCCCGTAGAAACCGCCGTAGCGCAGGACCGCGCCGCCGGCTCTGACGACCACCTCCTCGAGATGGCGGATCGCCCTCGTGCCCTCCACGACTTCCAGACCGTCCTCCTCGCTCTTCACCCACCCGCCCTGGCGGACGCCGTTCATGCTGGCGTGCCCCTGGGCGACGACGTGGGGAACGCCGGCCGCCTCGGCCGCGGCCAGGAGATGGTCGGTCCCCTCGCTGCGCAGCCGATTGGTGGTGGCGAAGAAGTGAGCGGGCCTCCTGGGGTTGGGCTTGCCGGCGTGTGCCACGGACAGGGCCGTCATCTCGTTCACGATCGTGTCCGGCTGCGCGCGGGCCACCGCCTCGCCCACCGAGGCCGCATCCAAGCCGTCCATCACGATGCCCTCGGCACCCAACCCCTCCAGCTGCGCCAGCTTGCCGGTGCTCGTCGTGGTGGCGACCACCTGATGGCCACGGCCCACCAGCTGCTCCACCAGACGACGCCCGACGACCCCGGTCCCACCTGCCACGAACACTCGCATCTCGTCACGCTCCCGTTTCGCTGCTTGCCTGTCACCATCGAAGACGAGGCAGCGCGGCAGCCTGTGACATCCGGGTGCTCGTCACCCCAGGGTGTGGCGCCGGTGTTGGAGGAACCTGCGGAGTGCGGGTTCGGTCGTCAGCGAGATCGCCCGCTCGTAGGCGAGGGCGGCCTCCTGGCGGCGTCCGCTCTGGAGGAGGAGTTGGGCACGGGTGGCCCAGGCAGGCTGGAATCGTTCGACCAGTGGATCGTCGATGCCTTCGAGCTCGCCCAGCCCGGCGTCCGGCCCGTCGACCCGTGCGCGGGCGGCCGCCAGGGCGACCCGGGCTCCGAGCGTCGGCGCGACCCTGGTGAGCGCCTCGGTGAGCTGCAGGACCCCCTGCCAGTCGATCCGGTCGTCATACCGGCGTGCGGCGTGAGCCTCCTGGAGGGCAGCCTCGAGCTGGAAGCGGCCGATGGGTTCCTTCGTTCGCGCGCGGATCTGCGTTGCCCCGCGCAGTAGTCGTTCGCCGTCGGTGATCAGTGCGGGATCCCATTGGGTCATGTCCTGGTCGTCCAGGGGCACGAAGACGCCGTCGACCTCACGCGCGTCCGCCCGCGCCGCGGCGAACGAGATCAGCGATGCGAGACCGCAGGCCTCCGCATCGTCGAGCAGCGAGGCGAGCAGGACCGCCAGGTAGCGGGCTTCGTCCGCCAGCGAGGTGCGCTCCTGAGCGCCCGCGACCTGCCACTGGATCGCGTAGGCGCCGTAGATGGCCTCCAGGACCGCGGCGCGGCGGGCAGGGAGCTCGGCGCGTGACGGCACCGCGAACGGGATTCCCGCCTCACGGACCCTCCGCTTGGCCCGCACGAGGCGTTGCGCCATGGTCGCGCGGGGCAGGGCGAACGCCGCGGCGACGGCAGCGGCATCGAGCCCGAGCACCGTGTTGAGCATGAGGGGCGTGCGAATGCCGGGGTCGATGGCCGGGTGGGCGCACACGAAGAGCAGTTCCAGCCGCTTGTCGGGAATGGCTTCGGGGTCGACCGACATGATCACGGCGATGCGGCGGTCCACTGCATCGATCGGCACCGAGGTGCGCGCGGCCGCCGAGCCCTGTGCGTCGCGGGCGCGATTCCGCGCCACGGTGAGCAACCAAGCCTCCGGGCGATCTGGCACGCCTCCGGTGGGCCAGGTCCGCAGCGCGCGTTCGAACGCGTCGGCGAGCACGTCCTCGGCGAGGGCGAGATCACGTGTGGATGCCGCGAGGAGGGCAAGCAAGCGCCCGTAGGAGGTGCGGGCGAGCTCCGCCGCCCGCACCTGCACGTCGCTCAGGTCCCCCGTCATTCGCCGGGGAAGGTCCACTGCGTCCAGGCGCCGTCGACGAATCGGGTCGCAGTCGGACGGATCTCGACATCGCCGTAAACGGCAGACGGAGCCTGCTCCGCCCAGGCGAGCGCGGCATCCAGGTCCGGCACCTCGATCACGAAGGTGCCTCCGAGCTGCTCCTTCGTGTCGGCGAACGGGCCGTCCTGGACGAGCAGCTCGCCCGTCTTGCGGCTGATGGTCGTCGTCGCCGAGCTCGGGGCAAGGACCTCCGCAGACAGCAACGCGCCGGCGTCGTCGAGGGCCTTCGCGTAGGCGTCGAAGGCGGCCATCCCCTCGGTCAGGGCGTCCTCACCGAGCTCTTCGGCAGTCATCTCCGGGTAGTGCAACAGCAGCGTGTAACGCATGGGCTCATCCTTCCTCGTCGCGGGCGGTTCGTGGAGATGACGATTCAGGCCGCCGCCGATCGACACCGGCGTGCACAAAGAAAGTGATCATCGAGGGAATAGTTGAACAATCAACTAAGTTGAGGGAGTGTCAGCACGCAGACCCGCACCCGGGTCACACCAAACAAGGAGTCTTCACATGGCACTGTTCCGTCGCAACCGCACCGCCCGTCCCGACGCCACCACGACGGTGGCCCCCAAGCGTGCCGAGTTGCCCTCGGCCGACGAGCTCGCCGGGCGCTGGACCCTCGACCCGGCGCACACCCGCATCGGCTTCTCGACCAAGCACGCGATGGTCACCACCGTGCGCGGCCAGTTCAACGACTTCGACGGCACCGCCCAGATCGACGCGTCGAACCCGGCCGCGTCGTCGGCTTCGGTCACCATCAAGACCGCCAGCATCGACACGCACTCGGCGGACCGTGACGGCCACCTGCGGTCGGCCGACTTCTTCGAGGTCGAGACCTACCCCGAGATCACCTTCATCTCGACCGACGTCTCCCGCGTGGACGCCTCGACCTGGCGGGTCACCGGGGACCTGACGATCAAGGACGTCACCAAGCCGGTGACCATCGACTTCGAGGCGAGCGGCACCGCGCGTGACCCGTTCGGCAACCTGCGCGCCGGTTTCGAGGGCAGCGCCACGATCAACCGCAAGGACTGGAACCTCAGCTGGAACGCGGCCCTCGAGACGGGCGGCGTGCTGGTGAGCGAGAAGGTCAAGCTCGAGTTCGAGGTTTCGGCGATCGCCGTCGCGACGCAGGACGCCTGAGCTCTCCGCACGACCTCCGCTCCAGCGGTCGCCGCGTCCCCCGACGGTCTGTTGTCGCTGTCGGGGGACGGCCCTGGGGTTTCGCTGCAGTAGCTACCGGGCGCGGGTCCGGGTCTGGTGGCTACGAGCCCGGTGCCCCCAGCGTGGCGAGCAGGCGCACCCGCTCGTCGGGCGTCAGGCCTGTCGCAAGCGTCTCGAGCCACTCCTCGACCTCGCCGTCGCCCAACGGCCGGTGCTCGGTCGGCGCGCCGGGTCTGCGCACGGTGAGTGAGTCGCCGGTCACGGTGACGTGCCGGCCGGGAAGGTGCTTGGCGACCATCAAGCCAGTGGTGAAGTGCGAGCCCGGGTAGGTGCTGGTGTAGTGGTGTCCCATGCGGACGTCGACCGGCTTCACCTCCAGCTCGTCGGTGGTGTGAGTGACCTGCCAGCCGTCTTCCCGCGCCCGGTCGAGCGCCCAGGCGCCGTCATCGGTGCGACGCAGTCGGTGGCGCCAGCCCGGCGGGTAGTCGTCCTCGGCTCCGTCGATCATCGAGATCGGTCGCAGCAGGCTCATCCCGAAGCCGGGGTCGCACAGCAGCCGCTCGCCGTCGAGGACCACCTCGACGACCATGTGCGTGCGTCCTTGCTGGGCGCCGGCCTCGGGGTCGCCGACTCGCCCCAGATGGCGCCGGACCCGGTAGCCGAGCCGCTCCAGGGCGGCCGCGACGAGCGTGGAGTGCTCGAAGCAGTAGCCGCCTCGTCCGCGGCCGATGAACTTGTCCTGTATGGCGTCCAGCCCGACACCGGGGTGGTCACCGAGGAGCACGTCGATGTTGTCGAAGGTGAACGTGTGCACGTGCGCCTCGTGCAGTTCGTCGAGTGCCGCCCTGCTCGGCTGCCGCGCGGCGATGCCGAGCCGGCGCAGGTAGCCGTCCAGGTCGAGCCGGTCGATCTGCCAGGGGTCGGATGACATGGGACCAGTCAATCGCGGCCGGCTGGCTCGGTCGGTGGGTGGTCCGGCCAGGTGACGGCGTAGCCGGGGGCGCCACCGCCCCGGAGCCGCGCGTACCGCATCAGCTCCCGGGCGATCCCGGCGTTGCCCATCGCCCAACCAGGCTCGGGTTCCAAGTCGCTCGGCGTGACCCGGTGCTCGAAGTTGGACCATCTGGCACCAGCCTCGTCGACGGTCGCTCGAGCGGCGAGGTCGTCGACGAGTACCTCGGCGAAGCCGACGTCGTCACCGCGCTCGACCAGGCGGTCGCAGGCCAGGGCCAACACCCCGGCCGTGCCGCAGCACCGACCACTGTTGTCCCAGAAGCCCGGTCGGATCCGGGTGGGCAGCCCGGACCGTCTGATGGTGTGCCAGCAGCGATCCACGAGCACCGTCCACCGGTGGTCCCCGGTGATCCGGGCCAGCAGGCGAAACACCTGGGCGTCACCGGCGGGTCCGTTGCACCAGCCATAGCTGTAGCGCTCGATCAGCTCGGGACGGTGCGGCGGGTCGGAGTGCGGGACCAGGAAGCCCTCCGGGCCGGCCTCGTTGCGGCTGACCACGTCGGCGGCTCCGGTCAGCGCCATCGCGACCAGGTCCTCGCGGCCGGCTGCGTCCCCGATCGCGGCCAGCGCATAAGCGATCCCCAGCGTGCCGTGCGCAACGTGGTGCGACCGCGGTGCCGTGGG
This sequence comes from Segeticoccus rhizosphaerae, assembly GCF_005222685.1. Lineage (NCBI taxonomy): Bacteria > Bacillati > Actinomycetota > Actinomycetes > Micrococcales > Intrasporangiaceae > Segeticoccus > Segeticoccus rhizosphaerae. Next base: position 47,828 of record NZ_SWMA01000017.1, on the reverse strand, counting down.
GCGCACCGCCCAGTTGACCCCACCTGCAGTGGGATCCGCGGAGGTCAGGTAGGGCGTGACCGCCGCCACGGCGAGATCGACGTCACCCGCGAGCAGGGCGCCGAGCCCGATGCCGGCATTGCCCTGGAGCAGCTCGAACATCTGGTTCCAACGCTCCCCGTCGAATCCATCCCGGACCCGGTGGAGCGCACGGTCGGCGGCCTCGTCCCGGCCCAGTGCGCGCAGGGCGACGGCGATGCCGGCGAGCCCGCCATAGAGCGAGCAGTCCTCCAGACTGTCGAGCATCCCGGTCAGCCGGTCGGCTCCCCGCTCGGCGGCGCGCGCATAGCGGTCCTCATCGAAATGGTGGTGCGCCTCGTGCAGTATCAGGACCACTCCGGCCAGTCCGCTGTAGAGCGACGGATCCTCCGACTCCGGCGACGGCCCGTCCACCAGCCAGTCCACCGCTCCGCGGGCGAGGCGCGCCGCCTCCGACGCCCTCGACTCTCCCGCTTCCGGCATGTGACGAGATTACGACGGGCTCCGCATGCCGCGCGTCGCGTATGCCGTCCGGGTGCCCGACCATCTCGCGGGCGAATCCGCACGTCGCGGAGTCAGCCCTCGGGCGCGTCCGGCCGCTCGACGAGGCGGGCCAGGTGGGCAGGGGCCTGGAGGCAGTAGGAGTCGGTGAGCAGCTCCGCGAGCTCCTGCCAGTCGGTGTCCGGGTCGAGGTAGACGCCGACGACGTTGCGGCCCCACTCGCTGCGGAAGTACGGCGGGCCCAGGTGTTCCAGCGCCATGACCTCGTCGGCGTCGGCGCGGAAGGTGATCCGGAACGCCTGGTCCTCGCCGCCGAACACGTGCGCCACCGTGGCCTGGCCGACGCGCCAGCGCACACCGACCCAGGCGTCCTCGCGGTGGCAGCGTGGGAACGACTCCAGCACGGCGCCGATGCGCTCCACCCACGCTTCGGGAACCAGGGGACGCTCGGCCACAGCGACGATCTTGGCACTGGGCACCGACAGGACCCGAAAGCCGTGAATATCAGGACGAAACCTGACCGGAAAGCGCCCTACCGTTGCCGCATGGACATGAAACTGGAACTGGTGAGCGTCCCGGTCAGCGACATCGACCGGGCCAAGGACTTCTACGTCAAGGCCGGCTTCAACGCCGACCACGACCACACCGTCAGCGACGAGATCCGCTTCGTGCAGCTGACTCCGCCCGGGTCGGCATGCTCGATCGCGATCGGCAAGGGCCTCACCGCGATGACCCCCGGGTCGCTGGACAATCTGCAGATGGTGATCGGCGACGCCGAGGCGGTCCGTGCGGAGCTGGCCGGGCGCGGCATCGAGGTCAGTGAGGTGGACGAGCAACCGTGGGGCCGGTTCGTCCATTTCTCGGACCCGGACGGCAATCGCTGGGCGCTGCAGGAGCTGCCCGCATGGTCCGCGGGCGCGGGCGGCAGTGGTGAGAACCCGGGCGGCTGAGCCACTCGGCCTGGGCCGATCAGACGCAGCGGTAGTGGAGGTGCACGACACCGCCGGCGAAACGGCGCTCGTGCACCAGCTGGAGCCGAGCGCGCACTCCGCGGGGCAACGCGCCCTTCCCGCCGCCGACGATGACGGGGTTGAGGAACAGGTGGCATTCGTCGACGAGGCCCGCAGCCATCGCCTGGCCGGCGAGCTCCGCACCACCGATGCTGAGATCGGCCGACGAGGCCTCCTTGAGCCGATGCACCGCGGCGGGGACGAACTGGCGCTCGATGCGCGTCCGTGCGCTCGCGACCGAACGGAGCGTCCGGGAGTAGACGACCTTGTCGGCCGCCCGCCACAGCTGCGTGAAGTCGCGGTCCCCGGGAGGCTGGTCCGGGCCGGTGTCGGCCGTCTCCCAGAAGACCATGGTGTCGTACATCCGCCGCCCGTACAGGTAGGTGCCGATCGGCCGCTCGAGCTCGTTGACGGCCGCCATCACCTCGGCGTCCGGCTCGGCCCAGTCGAACTGCCCCTGCTCGTCCTCGACGTAGCCGTCCAGCGACGTGATCGCGGAGTAGATCAGCCTGGCCATGTGGTCCCCCTCCGGGTGCGGGTGCTCGTCGTCGACGGGCGAACGGTGAGCAACAGTGTGCGGCCCTCGAGCCGGACCTGCGCGCCGAGGACGCGGCCGAGCCCCTCGAACAGACGCGCGCGGACGTCCGGTGCGGCCACGGCATACTGGGACGTGGTGGCCAGCAGCGCGAAATAGTCGTCCACCCGGAGAGCCCAGTCCCAGTAGTAGTGGGAGGCGGAGGTCTCCCCGAGGAGGGGCTCGGCACCGATCTCGTCCTCGGCCCAGCTCGTCAGGCTGCGCTCGTCGTCGATGTCGGGCACCACGCCCGGGCGCCGAACGACCCGGCGCCAGGGGAGAGGTCTTCGAAGGTGGCCTGCCGCGGCTCGACTGCGGCCTGCCGCCCCTCGTCCGCCAACCGGCCCGCGAGCACCCTCAGCATGTCCGCCGACGGCTCTACCGCCACGACGCGATGGTCGCACGGGCACCGGTGAGGGACATCGTCCAGCGATCCGACGGGTCACGCGTGGCTCGGACGCCGTGCTCGCCCCGGCGCTCGTCCGCCGGCTCCTCGGCCGTTTCCCGGCCGGGCGGTCCGGCACAACCCGGCGACGCTCGACCGGCTGACCCGCCGCGAGCTCGAGGTGCTCAGCGGCTGGCAGACTCGGTCGGGTGCGCGACTCCTTCTCCCTCGACCCAGCCATCACCCACGTCAACCACGGCTCCTACGGCGCCGTGCCGATCGTCGTGCAGGAGGAGCAGCAGCGTTGGCGGCGCCGGGCCGAAGCCAACCCGATGCGGTTCAACCGGATCGAGAAGCCGGAGCAGGTGGCCCGAGCGCGAGCTGTCGGAGCCGCGTTCCTCGACGTCGAGCCCGACGCGATCGCCCTGGTGCGCAACGTGACCGAGGCGGTTTCGACCGTGCTGTGCAGCCTCGCCGGCACGGGTGAGCTCGGCCGGGGTGACGTCATACTCGTGAACAGCCAGGGCTATGGCGCGGTGCAACGAGCCGCGCAGCGTTGGTGCGACCGCACCGGCGCCGGCATGGTCACGGTGGACGTGCCGGTCGGCGTCACCGACGACGAACTGGTCGCCGCCCACCGGCGGGTCGCCGAGGAAGTCATCGGCCGTGGAGGCCGGGTGCGACTCGTCGTCATCGACCACGTCACGTCGCCGACCGGGCGGGTCCTGCCGGTGACCGAGTTGACCAGGCTCGCGCGCGAGTTCGGCGCACTCTCCTTCGTGGACGCCGCCCACGTGCCCGGTCAGCTCCTGGCGCGGCCGGCCGGGAGCGGAGCCGACTACTGGACCGGGACGTGGCACAAGTGGGGCTACGCACCGCGCGGCACGACGGTGCTGTGGGTGGCGCCGGCCCGCCGCGAGAGCTGCCTGCCGCTCACGACGAGCTGGGCGCACGGCGAACCCTTCCCCGGGCCGTTCGACATGCGCGGCACCGACGACTACAGCGCGTGGCTCAGCCTGCCGGCCGCCCTCGACTTCTGGGAGTCGGCGGGAGGCCCGGTGATCGCGCAGCGCGCCACCACCCTGCTCGACGACGCTGCCGTGCTGGTGACCAAGGCGTTCGCGGAGGCGGGGTATGCCGTCACGAGCCCGAGCGGCGGATCGCACCCCGCGCCCCAGCTGCGGCTGCTCGCCCTGCCGGACGGGGTCGCGGCGACCGGGGACGCCGCCGATGAGCTCTACGAGCGGTTGAGCGCGGCCAGCGTGGAGGCCCAGGTGCTCTGGCACGCCGGCCGGGGATGGCTGCGACTCAGCGCTGCACCCTACAACGACCTGGAGGACTACGCCCGCCTTGCCGAGGCGCTGGTGGCCGAGATCGGCTCGATGCCCGTGACGTGATCGCCGCGGACCCTCCCGGCGGGCGGCCCCGCGCCACGGTCTCGGCATGGTCACCGCCGCCTCCTGGACCTGCTCCCGGTCGGCGCACCACCACAACGGGCTGGCCGCTTTGCTGTCCGACCCGACCGGGCTGGGAGACGCAGCCCCGCGCCCGGTAGCGTGTTCCCTGCTAGGCCTGTGAGCGCCGCCACAACGCGTGCGTGAGTCCGCCCCGGACGGCCATCGGCGGAGACCCCGCCCCCTCGGCCGGGGCCCGAGCCGACCGAGCCTCACCCGGCTGGGTCGCAGTAGAAGGAGTGCCCGTGAGCGACCAGGACGTCGCGCCGGTTCCCGAGCGCGATCTCGGCGAGATCAGCAGCCCCCACCACCACGAGACCGTGGCCCCCGGAGTGCCCGTGAGAGACGTCACCGACGGTGGCCCGGAGATGGTGCAGTTCCTCGACGCCGACGGCAAGCGCGTCAGCCGGGGCAACTGCGAGCCATACGAACCCATCCTCGAGGGCCTCGACCCCGAGACGATGCGCAGCCTCTACCGCGACCTGGTGCTCGTGCGCCGCGTCGACGCCGAGGGGCACGCGTTGCAGCGCCAGGGCGAGCTCGGGCTGTGGCCGTCGCTGCTGGGCCAGGAGGCCGCCCAGGTCGGCGCCGGTCGGGCGATGTCGACGCAGGACTACGCGTTTCCCGGCTACCGCGAGCACGGCGTGGCCTGGTGCAAGGGTGTCCCGCCGCTCAACCTGCTCGGGATGTTCCGTGGCGTGAACCACGGCGGCTGGGACTCCAACGCCAACAACTTCCACCTCTACACGATCGTCATCGGCAACCAGATGCTGCACGCGACCGGCTATGCGATGGGCGTCCAGCGCGACGGCGCGGTCGGCACCGGCGACCCCTCGCGCGACACCGCGGTGATGGCGTTCACCGGCGATGGCGGCACCGCCCAGGGCGACTACAACGAGGCGCTGGTCTTCGCGTCGGTGGCACACGCGCCGGTTGTCTTCTTCGTGCAGAACAACCAGTGGGCCATCTCCGAGCCCAATGAGCGGCAGTTCCGGGTCCCGCCCTACCAACGCGCCAAGGGATTCGGCTTCCCCGGCGTCCGGGTCGACGGCAACGACGTGCTCGCGGTGTATGCCGTGACGAAGCATGCGCTGGACGAGGCCCGTTCCGGTCAGGGACCCACGCTGATCGAGGCGTTCACTTATCGGATGGGCGCGCACACCACCTCCGATGACCCGACCAAGTACCGCGTCTCGGCCGAGGTCGACCTGTGGCGCGAGAAGGACCCGATCAAGCGGATGCGCTCCCACCTGGAGCGCGAGGGGATCGCGGACCCTGCGTTCTTCGACGGCATCGACGCGGAGGCGGACGCGCTGGCGGCCGAGATCCGCACCGGCTGCCAGAACATGCCCGACCCCGAGCTGCCCACGATGTTCGACAAGGTCTATGCCGAGCAGCACCCGGTGATCGACCGGGAACGGGCCGAGCTGATCGCCTACCACGCCGGCTTCGAGGAGGGGAACTGACATGGCGGGCCAGAAGCTCACCCTCGCCAAGGGACTCAACGCGGGTCTCCGGGCGGCGATGGAGAAGGACGCCAAGGTCGTGCTGATGGGTGAGGACATCGGCAAGCTCGGCGGTGTCTTCCGGATCACCGAGGGCCTGCAGAAGGACTTCGGCGAGGAGCGGGTCATCGACACCCCGCTCGCCGAGGCCGGCATCCTCGGCACCGCAGTCGGCCTCGCGCTGCGCGGTTACCGCCCGGTGGTCGAGATCCAGTTCGACGGGTTCATCTACCCGGCCTTCGACCAGATCATCAGCCAGGTGTCCAAGATGCACTCGCGCTCGCTCGGTTACCTCAAGGTGCCGATGGTCATCCGGGTGCCGTTCGGCGGCGGCATCGGCGCGGTCGAGCACCACAGCGAGTCCAACGAGGCCTACTTCGCACATACCGCGGGCCTCCGGGTCGTGAGCTGCAGCAACCCCGAGGACGCCTACTGGATGATCCAGCAGGCCATCGAGTGCGATGACCCGGTGATGTTCTACGAGCCCAAGCGGCGCTACCACGAGCGTGCCGAGGTCGAGATCGACGAGGCCGCGGGCGCACCGCGAGGTCTGCACGAAGCACGGGTCCTGCGCGAGGGCACGGACGTGACGCTGATCGCCTACGGCCCGATGGTCAAGACCTGCATGGAGGCCGCCGGGGCGGCCGCCGACGAGGGGCGCTCCCTGGAGGTCATCGACCTGCGCTCGCTCTCGCCGCTCGACCTCGACACGGTGACCGCGTCCGCAGAGAAGACCGGCCGTGTGGTCGTCGTCCACGAGGCCAGCACCTTCCTCGGCATGGGTGCCGAGATCGCCGCCGAGATCCAGCAGAAGTGCTTCTACCACCTCGAGGCGCCCGTGCTGCGGGTCGGTGGTTACAACATCCCCTACCCGCCCAGCCGGTTCGAGGAGGAGTTCCTGCCCAACCTGGACCGCGTCCTCGACGGGGTCGACAAGGCCCTCGCCTACTGAGGCGCCGCGGCGAACAAGGAGAGACACGAACATGGGCGTCAAGCACTTCAATCTCCCGGACCCCGGTGAGGGTCTGGTCGAGGCCGAGATCGTCACCTGGAAGGTCAAGCCGGGTGACACGGTGAAGACCAATGACATCGTCGTCGAGATCGAGACGGCCAAGTCCCTCGTCGAGCTGCCGATCCCGTGGGAGGGCAAGATCATCGAGCTCCTCGTGGCCGAGGGCACCACCGTCGACGTGGGGCAGCCGATCGTCTCCGTCGAGGTGGAGGGCGCCGGCGACCAGGCCGAGCCGTCCGCGTCACCCGAGGCAGAGGGTGGAGCCGCCGAGGGCGAGGAGCGGGTGGCCAATCTGGTCGGCTACGGCCCGTCGGCATCGTCGGGCAAGCGTCGCAGGCGCAAGGGCCCTGCCGAATCGGCCGGCGCTGCGCCCGGTCGGGCCGCAGAGGGTGTCCAGGCCGTCATGGGGCAGGCAGGTGGTCCGGTGGCCGGCAACGCGCCGGCGCAGGCTGCGGCGCAGGAGAGCCCGCGCGCTCCCGAACCCGTCGCTGCCACCGGCGCAGGTCCGACGTCGCGCGCCGGGGCCGCGCCCGGCGCGGGAGTCGGGAACGGCGGACGGCCGTTGGCCAAGCCGCCGGTCCGCAAGTACGCCAAGGACCGTGGCGTGGATCTGGCCCAGGTCTCCGCTTCCGCCGGCGACGGCATCATCACCCGCGCTGACATCGACGCCTTCCTGGGTGGCGGTGGCGCCGAGGCGCCCGCGGCGGCGGGTGAGCCGGCTGACGGTGGTGGCGGCACGGCATACGCACCGCCGGTGTTCTCGCGCTCTGGCGAGCGGGAGGTGCGCATCCCCATCAAGGGCGTGCGCAAGATGACCGCACAGGCGATGGTCGGGTCGGCGTTCAGCGCCCCGCACGTCACCGAGTTCATCACCGTCGACGTCACCCGCACGATGAAGCTCGTCGACCGCCTCGGCGACGACCGCGACTTCCGCGACGTCAGGGTGTCCCCGCTGCTCATCGTGGCCAAGGCCCTGTGCCTCGCGGTGCATCGCAACCCGGGAATCAACGCGACCTGGGACGAGGCCGCGGGCGAGATCGTGCAGAAGAACTACGTCAATCTCGGCATCGCCGCGGCGACCCCCCGCGGGCTGATCGTGCCCAACATCAAGGACGCCGACCAGATGTCGCTGCGGCAGCTCGCCGACGCGATGGCCGACCTGGTGTCGACGGCGCGGGCCGGGCGCACCCAGCCCGCAGCGCAGAGCGGCGGCACGATCACGATCACCAACGTCGGGGTCTTCGGCGTCGACAACGGCACGCCGATCATCAACCCCGGGGAGTCGGCGATCCTGTGCTTCGGTGCGATTCGCAAGATGCCGTGGGTCGTCGGCAACAAGGTGAAGCCGCGGTGGGTGACCCAGCTGTCGGTCGCCTTCGACCACCGCCTGGTCGACGGAGATCTCGGGTCGCGGTTCCTCGCCGACGTGGCGGCGGTGCTCGAGGACCCCAGCAAGGCCCTCGTCTGGGCCTGATCTCTCCCCCTCCCCTCCTCCCGCTCGTCGCTGGGAGAAGGGGCCGCCGACGACGCCTTCTCCCAGCAACAACGACGAGGGGCGCACGTCGCGGACGGTCAGGCGAGCCGCGGTCGTCGAGGCGGTCGAGGCGCTCGCCATCACCCAGGGCGGTGTGGTGTCCCGTGCGCAGGCACGCGCGTTCGGCGCCGGAAAGGCTCGGGTGCGCACCGAACGTCGGTGCGGTCGCTGGGCAGAGTCCAGGCGAAACACCGTCGCGACCCACCGCGGCGAACTCGCGCAGTCAGGACAGTGGTGGCAGGCGGTGTTCGAGGTCGGAGCGGGCGCTGTGCTCGACGGGGTCACTGCGCTCGCGGCCGCCGGACTGCGTGGGTATGACGAGTCGCTGCACCTGAGCGTGCAACATGGCCGCGACCCGCACCGCCTCCCCGAGCTGCGGGTGCACGAGGTGATGGCCTGGCACGAGGAGGACATCGTGCGGGTCGGGATCCCGCGGGTGAAGCCGATCGTGGCAGCGGTGCGCGCCGCCGCCTGGGCGCACACCGATCGGCAGGCCGCGCTGATCCTGTTGATGACCTGCCAGCAACGCCTCGACTTCGCGCGGCTGCGCCGCAAACGCGGCCTGCCCGAGCCGAGCCGGCAGGTCGTGCGTCGTCGACCGGGCGGCCGTGCCTACCTCGACGTGGAGTGGGAGGAATACGGCGTGGTCGTCGAGGTCGACGGTGTACAGCACGAGCAACCGCTGAACCGCCTCGACGACGCGCTGCGCCAGAACGACGTCGTCATGGGCCGGCGCGTGGTGTTGCGGATCCCCAACCTCGGGCTGGATCCTGCAGGAGGATCGGTTCCTGGATCAGGTCAGGCAGGTGCTGCGCTCCCGCGGCGCCCCCCTCGACCCGCGGCCTCGCGTTGTTGCTGGGGGAGGGCGTCATCGATGACGCCCTCCCCCAGCAACTTCGGGGTCAGGCGCGGTGACGGCCGGTGGGTTGGCCGCTCAGGTCGCGCCCAGCCGCCCGGGCCTCGACTCGGCGCAGGGCAGCCAGGACGAGCTCAGACGCGGCTCGACCGTCGCCGTCCGCGCCGTCGCCGTTCTTGGCGTCTCCGGACGCTGCCGCGCCGGCGGGCGCGGTCAGCTCGGCGATCGCGTGGCGCCCCGGCCCGTGTCCATCCTCGGAGGGCGAAGAGTCCGCGTCGCCGTGCGCGTCGGGGCCCTGCATACCAGGGGAGGGCGGTGCCATCGGCGCATTCGGCCCGGCCCCCGCTCCCTCTGAGCCGTGCACGTCATGGTCGGCCTGTGCCGCCGCCTCGGCCGCGGCGGCACGCTCCGCGGCGGCGGCCTGCATTCCGGACTGGGTCCGCAGCTCGATCCGTGGCAGGAAGAGCAGCACGATGAACCCGAGCACCACGACGAGGGCGCCGATGAGGAAGACGAGGTCCATCGCGTCGGAGAAGCCGACCCGGAAGGGGTACGCCAGCGCGTCGGGCAGCTTGCCCAGCACGGATGAGTCGTTGAGGATCCCCGTGCCACCGGCACCGCCCCCGCCCCCGCCCTGCCCGGCGTGGGTCAGCGCCTTGACGAAGTTCGCGGTCTGCGGATCCTGCATCAGCTTCGGGTCGTGCAGCGCCTGCTGGAAGGCCGGCGTCGGCACGGCCTGCTGGAGCGCGCCCTGGATCTTGGATCCGGCCGAGCTGAACAGGATCGACAGGAAGATGGCGACCCCGAGGGTGCCGCCCATCTGGCGGAAGAACGTCGCCGAGCTGGTGGCCATGCCGATCTCCCGAGGCGCCACCGCGTTCTGCACGATCAGCGTGAGTGGCTGCATCGTGTTGCCGAGCCCGAGGCCGAAGACGAGCATGAAGGCCATCACGACCACGAGCGAGGTGTCGGCCCTGACCCGCCACAGGAGCAGGAGCCCGATGACCATGATCGCGGCGCCGAGGACCGGGAAGATGCGAACCTTCCCGGTGCGCGAGATCAGCTGGCCCGAGACGATCGAGCTGATCATGATGCCGAGCACCAGCGGCAGCATCATGAAACCGGACGACATCGGGGTGGCCTGGTGCACGATCTGCAGGTACAGCGGGATCGACATGATGCCGCCGAACATGCCGAGCCCGACGATCACGCTTCCGACGATGGTGATGGTGATGGCCCGGTTGTTGAAGATGCGCAACGGGATCAGGGCCTCTTCCTGCATCCGGTGCTCCGCCGCCACGAACAGCCCGACGCCGATCACGCCGACCACGTAGCAGGCCAGAGCCGTGCCGGAGCCCCAGCCCCAGGTGCGACCCTGCTCGGCCACGACCAACAGCGGCACGAGCGCGACGATCAGCGAGGCGGCGCCCCACCAGTCGATCCGGTGGTCGTGACGGACGTGGTGCAGGTGGAGGGTCTTGCCCACGACGAGCAGGGCGGCGATCCCGATCGGCACGTTGACCAGGAAGACCCAGCGCCAGCCGGTGATGCCGAGGATCGACGACGAGCCGGCGAAGAAGCCGCCCACGATCGGGCCGAGCACGCTCGAGGTGCCGAAGACCGCGAGGAAGTAGCCCTGGTATTTCGCCCGCTCACGCGGCGAGACGATGTCGCCGATGATCGCGAGCGCCAACGACATCAGCCCGCCTGCACCGATTCCCTGCAGGGCGCGGAAGCCGGCGAGCATGTACATCGAGGTCGCGAAGGAGCACAGCGCCGAGCCGACCACGAAGATGCTGATCGCCGAGATGAAGAAGCCCTTGCGGCCGTAGATGTCGGACAGCTTGCCCCACAGCGGCGTCGCGATGGTCGAGGTGATCAGGTATGCCGTGGTCACCCAGGCCTGGTTGTCCAGCCCGTGCAGGTCGTCCGCGATGACCCGGATCGCCGTGCCCACGATGGTCTGGTCCAGAGCGGCCAGGAACATCCCCATCATCAGGCCGACGAAGATGGTGAGGATCTGCCGGTGGGTGAAGACGCCGTCCTGCGGTGGTGCGGTGGCCGGTGGCGCAGTGGTGGTCATCGGGCGAGCTCCTCGTCGGTGGGGGTGGCAGCGGGGGTTTCGTCGGCGGTGGCGACTCGGGCACCGGTGGAGTCGACGGCTGAGGCCATGAACCGCTGGCGCTCGCGGTCGCAGGCCGTCGTGAGACGGTCGACACTCCGGGCGAAGGCGACCACGTCGGCGTGGTCCCAGTCCTGCAGCAGGTACGAGAACCACTCGGCCCGCTGCTCCTTCAGCCGTTGCACCAGCTCCTGACCCTCGGCGGTGAGCGACAGCATCCAGACGCGGCCGTCGTCGGGGTCCTGCACCTTGCCGAGCAGGCCGAGCTCGGCCAGCGCCGAGGTCTGCCGGCTCACGGTGGACACGTCCGAGTGGACGGCGTCAGCCAGGCGGGAGACCCGCTGAGGTCCCTCCACGAGCGTGAACATGATCGGGTAGGCCGCGCTCTCGATGGCGGGGTGCGGCCGCGGGGCATGGGTGCGGATGCTCTTCATCAGCTTCATGAGCCGGATCAGGCTCACGCTCAACTGGCCGGCTTCGGCGACGTTCACGGGCATGGTGGACAGTCCTTGTAGTTGGTTGCAACATACAAGTATTAACGCCGGGCCCCACCCGGCGCAAATTCACCGGACGAGCGGATCCGCTCGGGGCAGCGCCGGCTCAGAACGTGACGACGATCGCGTCCAACACCCGCCGGGCGACCTCTTCGTCGCCGGTGACCTGGTAGGCCGTGTCCGCCGCGGACACCCGCCCTGCGGCACGGCGGGTGAGCGCATCGGTGGACAGGGACAGACTGGTCGTGGGCCCGTCTTCACCGGGCACGTCGTCCTCGACACGTTCGCCGGTGAACAGCTTGTGCCCCCAGGGCCGCCCGTCGGCGCCCGCCTCGACGCGAACTCCCGTCCGGGCGAGGATCGGGCCGCTCACGTCGATGATCACGATGGTGCCGAGCTCGAGCCCGGCCCGCCGGGCGACCAGCATCGGCAGTGCGTCGAACAGCGAGCGCAGGAAGACCGTCGCCGCGGGGGAGTCGAGGTTGCCGGGCCGGGCCAGGGCCTGGCGGATGTCTTGCTCGTGCACCCAGACGTCGATGGAGCGCAGCCGCAGCACCTCGGCGGCCTCGGCGGGCCCGAACGGCCCGGGGATGATGCTCTCCTCGGAGAGCCCGGGACTGTTCAGCGTGGCGAACCGCCCGGCGAGCACGTGGTCGAGCTCGGCCACGATGTCGGGGCCCGGCCGTCCGCGCCGCAGCTGCACCGACTCCTCGATGCGTCGGCCGACCTCCCCGTTGACGTGTGCGTAGTCCGGCACCGCGACCTCCGGCTCACGTACCCCCTCGAGCCGCGATTCGATGCCGGTGATGTGCGACAGCTGGTCCTTGACCGTCCACCCCGGGCACTGGGTCTCGCGCTCGAAGTCGGCGTCGCGGCAGCCGTGACCCAGGTCGAGGACGGCCTGCGCCGTCTGGCTGAAGGCCTGGACCAGGCCGCGCAGGTCCTGAGGTGGCGCCGGGTGCATGGGCATGGGCCCACCCTACTTAGGCTGGTGCCATGTCCACACGGCCCTCTGTCGCCCGCGCGCCCGCCGGGCCTGCACGGGGCATCCTGGTGGCCGCCGCCCTGGTGGCACTGGTCGTCGTGGTCCCTGCTGCGCTGTTCACCGGCGCCACGGCCACGCTCGACCTCGGCGACACGGGGGCGGTGGTGCGGTGGGGTCTACCGCTGGTGCGCGCGGTGCACGATCTCTCGATGGCCGCCACCATCGGGCTGTTGCTCATGGCCGGCATGATCGTGCCGGAGGCGCCCAGGACCTCCCGGCGCATCACCGCAACCCGGTATGCCGCGGGCGCGGCTGCCGTGTGGTTCGTCACCGCGGTCGTCGGGCTGGTCCTGTCCTTCTCCGACCTGTCGAGCGTGCGGATGAGTGACCCGGGCTTCCTGGAGCAGTTCAAGGCGTTCGTCTGGCAGCTGGACATCCTGCGGGTCGGTGGGATCAGCGCCGGTGTCGCGCTCGTCGTGGCCGCAGGTGCCTCGTTCACCCGCACCCGCACGGGCATGACCTGGCTGTTCTTCCTCAGCCTGCTCGGCGTGCTGCCGCTGGCCCTGGCCGGCCACGCCGCCGGGTCCACCGGCCACGACGCCGCGGTCAACTCCCTCGCGTTCCACCTGGTCGGGGTGAGCCTGTGGGTCGGCGGCCTGATCGCCCTGCTGGTGCTGCGGCCCCTGCTCGGCAAGGGGCTGGCGGTGAGCGTGGCCCGCTACTCGACGCTGGCCGGGTGGTGCTTCGCCTTCGTCGCGCTGTCCGGCATCCTCAACGCGGCGATCCGGCTCGGTGGCTTCGGTGGGCTCTGGACGACATACGGCGGCCTTGTCATCGGCAAGTCCGTCTGCCTCCTGCTGCTAGGCGCGGCCGGCTGGCGGCAGCGTCGGGTCGTCGTGGAACGGCTGCGTGACGACCCCCTGGCCAGGCGCGCCTTCGCCCGGCTGGCCACCGTCGAGGTCGTCATCATGAGCGCGGCCATCGGCATGGCGACGGTGCTGGCCCGCAGCGCACCGCCCGTCGCCGAGACGCCACCGCAGAACGCCGACGCGGCCTATTCCCTCACCGGCTACTACGCCCCCCCGCAGCTGACCGCGGCACGGTGGGTCACGACATACCGCACGGAATGGCTGTTCACCACCGTCGCGGTCGTTGCGATCGGTCTCTACCTCGCGGGCGTGGTGCGGTTGCACCGGCGTGGCGACCGCTGGCCGGTGATGCGCACCGTGTCGTGGATCGCCGGGTGGCTGGTCTTCCTCTACGCCGTCGACGGAGCGCCGGGGGTCTACGGCCACGTGCTGTTCTCCATGCACATGACCATGCACATGATCATCTCCATGGGCGCGCCGATGCTGCTGGTGATCGCGGCCCCGGTCACGCTCGCGTTGCGCACCCTGCACGCCCGCAAGGACAAGACCTTCGGGCCGCGCGAGCTGGTCCTCGCGGTGGTGCACTCGAGATACCTGCGGGCGGTCGCCAATCCGGTCGTGGCGGCGCTGATCTTCTTCCTCGGCCTGATCGTCTTCTACTACTCGCCGCTGTTCGAGCTGGCGCTGCGCACCCACACGGGGCACGTGCTGATGGTCACGCACTTCATGCTGGCCGGCTACCTCTTCGCCTGGGTGCTCATCGGCGTCGACCCCGGCCCCAAGAGGTGGCCGCCGTCGCTGCGCCTCCTGGTGCTCTTCGCGACCCTGTCCTTCCACGCCTTCTTCGGTGTCGCCCTGATGACCGGGTCCTCGCTGCTGGCGCCGGACTTCTTCAACGCCCTGCACCTGTCGTGGATGACCAACCCGATCGGCGACCAGCAGAAGGGCGGCGGCATCGCCTGGGGCGTCGGCGAGCTCCCCACGATGCTGCTCGCGCTCATCGTCTGCGTGCAGTGGATGCGGTCGGAGGCGGCCACGGCGAAGCGGCGCGACCGGCAGGCGGAGCGCGACGACGACGCCGAGCTGCGTGCCTACAACGCCCAGCTCGCCGCCCTGGCCGGGCGGGGCCCGGTGACCGAGCGCTCGACCACGCCGGCCACGCGGCCGGACGACACGGTGACCCCCGGAGGAGCTCCGACGACACCAGGAGAGTGACATGCGCATCGCGATGATCCAGCTCGCATACGGCGATGAGGAGAGCGTGGCGGACCGCACCGAGCGGGTGGCGCAGCTGGTCCGCGCCCAGGCCGGACACGACCTGGTCGTGCTGCCGGAGCTGTGGGGCGCAGGCGGATTCGCCTACCAGGGTTGGCAGGAGCGCGCCGAGCCCGTGGACGGGCCCATTGCCTCGGCCATGGCCGCGGCGGCCAGGGACGCGGGCGTCCTGTTGCACGCGGGCTCTATCGTCGAGCGCCCGGCCGACGGGTCGCACGGACCGGAGGGCAAGGACCTCTGGAACACCTCGCTGGTGTTCGACGCCGGGGGCAACCTGGTGGTGACCTACCGCAAGATCCACCGCTTTGGGTTCGGCCGGGGTGAGCCCCTGCTCATGGAGGCCGGTGAGGACCTGGTGGTGCTCGACGTCCCCGACGGCGCCGGGACCGCACGCGCCGGGCTCTCGACCTGCTACGACCTGCGCTTCCCCGAGCTCTACCGGGCCCAGCTCGACCTCGGTGCGTCGATGTTCGTCGTGCCCGCGGCGTGGCCGATGCCACGGGTCGCGCACTGGAGCCTGCTGGCGCGGGCCCGTGCGGTGGAGGACCAGTGCATCGTCGTGGCCTGCAACACTGCCGGGACCCACGCCGGGGTGCCGATGGGCGGCCACAGCCAGGTCGTGGCCGCCAACGGTGAGGTCCTGGCCGAGGCCGGTGAGGACGAGCAGGTGCTCAGCGTCGAGGTCGACCTGGCCGCGGTCGCCGCCTACCGCAAGAGCTTCCCGGTCCTCGACGACCGGCGCCTTCCCCGCCCCGGCGAGTGACGGAGCCGGATTTAGAAGGCGTCCTCGGGGACCTCCATCAGGGCGTTGTCGGTGGCCTCGGCGATCGCGCGCTCCGCGGCGAGCTTCGGCAGCACCGTGCGCGCGAAGAACGAGGCGGCGGCGACCTTGCCCTGGTAGAAGGACCGGTCTGCATCGGACAGCTCGGCGGCGCGGGCGGCGAGGGCCCGCCCCGCGATCTCGGCTTGCCGGAGCAGGAGCCAGCCGATGACCACGTCACCGGCGCTCATCAGCAGCCGAGAGGTGTTCTGCCCGACCTTGTAGAGGTTGCGCACGTCGCCGCCCTCGGCGCGGGGGTCGGACTCCATCAGCGAGCCCACCATCGCGCCGAGGATGCCCTGCATGTCCTCGGCGGCCTGCCCGAGCAGCTCGCGCTCGCGGACCAGCTCGTCACCGGAGCCCGCCCCCTTGGCGAACTCCTGTACCTGCGTGGCGAGGTGGGTGAGCGCCTGCCCCTTGTCCTTGATGATCTTCCGGAAGAAGAAGTCGAGTCCCTGGATCGCCGTCGTGCCCTCGTAGAGGGTGTCGATCTTGGCGTCCCGGACGTACTGCTCGACCGGGTAGTCCTGCAGGAACCCCGAACCGCCGAACGTCTGCAGCGACTCGGTCCCGAGCAGCACCCAGGCCCGCTCCGAGCCGACCCCCTTGACGATCGGCAGCAGCAGGTCGTTGACCCGGCTCGCCAGCCCCGCCTCCGACTGCGGATCGAGCTCCTCGACGCCCGACTCGAGCTGTGCCCGGGCCACGATGTCCTGCTGGCTGGCGGTGTAGAGCACCAGAGCACGCAACCCCTCGGCATACGCCTTCTGCAGCATCAGGCTGCGGCGCACGTCCGGGTGGTGGGTGATCGTCACGCGGGGGGCGGACTTGTCGGTCTGCTGGGTCAGGTCGGGCCCCTGCACGCGTTGCTTGGCGTAGTCGAGCGCGTTGAGGTACCCGGTCGACAGGGTGGCGATTGCCTTGGTGCCGACCATCATCCGGGCGAACTCGATGATGCGGAACATCTGCGCGATGCCGTCGTGTGAGTCGCCCAGCAGGGTGCCGACCGCAGGCTGGTCCTCGCCGAACCGGACCTCGCACGTGGTGGACACCTTGAGCCCCATCTTGTGCTCGACATTGGTCACGTAGGCACCGTTGCGCTCGCCGAGCTCGCCGGTCTCGAGATCGACGTGGTACTTCGGCACGATGAACAGGGACAGGCCCTTGGTGCCCGGGCCCGCGCCCTCGGGCCGGGCGAGCACGAAGTGCACCACGTTGTCGTAGATGTCGGCCTCGGCCGAGGTGATGAAGCGCTTGACGCCGGTGATGTGCCAGGTGCCGTCGTCCTGCTGCACGGCCTTGGTGCGGCCTGCTCCCACGTCGGAGCCGGCGTCCGGCTCGGTCAGCACCATGGTGCAGCCCCAGTGCCGGTCGACCAGGTGCCGGGCCAGCTTCTTCTGGTCCTCGGTGCCGAGGGTGTAGAGCACCTTGGCGAAGGAGAACCCGGCGGAGTACATGTGCACCGCCGGGTTGGCGCCCAGGACGAGCTCGGCCACGGCCCAGCGCAACGACGGCGGAACCACGGTGCCGCCCAGCTCGGCCGGCACGTCGAGTCGCCACCACTGCGCATCGAGGTAGGCCCGGTAGGACTTCTTGAACGACTCCGGCAACGTGACCGTGTTGTGCTCGGGGTCGAAGACCGGCGGGGTGCGGTCGGAGTCGAGCAGGCTCTCGGCGAGCTCGTGCTCGGCCAGCCGCGCGACCTCGTGCAGGATCTCGCGCGCGGTGTCCGCGTCGACGTCCGCGTAGGGCCCGGTGCCGAGCACGTCCTGGCGCCCCAGCACCTCGAACAGGTTGAACTCCAGGTCACGCACGTTGCTCTTGTAGTGGCCCATGGCGGCTCGTCCTCCGATGCTCCGTAATGAGGTCGGCGGCGAACGGCACCGCCGGCTCCGCCCGCCTACCGGCGGGTAACTTCCATCATGCTACTCATCAGTAACCCTGGCAAGCAGATCGGTGAACGTTCGGTCACGGCGATCCGGTTGCTGACCATTCCTTGACCGAACCAGGGGCTGGACGTGGTTTGCCGAGCACGGGCTGGGGAGGAGGCTGAGGGGCACTTTCGCGGACGAAGGAGTCGGTATCGATGTGCGCAGCGCCTCCACCGGGCACGCCGTCTGCGACGACACCGAGTGGATCAACGGGCTGTCCTGGCCGGTCGACGAGTCCTACCACCCCAACCGGGCGGGCAACGTGGCCTACGCCAACCTGATCGGGCCCCGTCTGACCGGGCAGACCGTGCGGGTCGCGCCGGCCAAGCCCGAGTTGCGGGTCAACCCGGCGCCGAGCCAGGGGACCGATACCGCCGGTACCGCAGCGCACTTCGTCGTGCCCGCCATCACCAGCCCGGAGAGCCTGCGCGCCGCCCGGGCCGCCGGCCTGAACCCGCGTGACGTGCGGCACCTCGACCGGTTGCTGCGCGCGGGCGACCCCTCCTCGCTCCACACCGCCACGCGCGACCTGCGCAGGCTCGAGCGGCAGGCCGTCGAGCACACGGCCGCCACGGCCGGGCATCCGGCGCCCGCCAGCTGACCCGGTCACCGGGACCTCCCCCGTGCCGTGGTGGGACGTCCTGCGGTGCGGCTTCCGGGGCGACCACTTCGCAGGACGTCCCAGCTGGGGGCCGGTTCGGGGATCAGTGCGAGGGGTCGAAGACGGTCACTCCGCCGGTGACCTCGAGGCCGACCGTTTCGCCGGGGCTGGGCACCGAGAGCCCGAGCACTCGTGCGGTGACTCGCAGCCGGTGGTCGCCCTCGACGGTGAGGCGCACGGCGGCGTCGTGTCCGTAGTAGCTGACCTCGGTCACCAACGCCGGCACCCCCTGACCGCGCTCGCACAGCCTGATCTGCTCCGGCCGCACCAGTGCGCGGGCCCGACCGGTGTTGCCGTTGGCGCCGGCCAGGGTCACCGGTCCGAGCGGCGAAGAGGCCCGGCCGGTATGACGGTCCGCGGCATCCAGCGAGACGTCCACCACGATGGACGCACCCAGGAACTGGGCGACGCCCTCGTCGGCCGGGGTCTCGTAGATCGCCCGCGGTGAGTCGGCCTGCACCAACCGGCCGTCGCGCATCACGGCGACCTGGTCGGCCAGGGAGAGCGCCTCACCCTGGTCGTGGGTCACCAGGACGGCGGTGGCCTCGGCCTCCCGCAGCGCCTCGGCCACGGCTCGCCCGGTGCCTGCCCGCAGACCGGTGTCGAGCGACGCGAACGGCTCGTCGAGCAGGACCACCGAGGGTGACGGCGCGAGCGCGCGGGCGAGCGCCACCCGCTGCTGCTGCCCGCCCGAGAGCTCGTGCGGCATCCGGGTCCGGAGCGACGGCGCCAGCCCGACCAGGGCTAGCAGCTCCTCGACCGTGCGGCCCTCGCGGCGGGTGGCCCGTGGCAGGCCGAAGCCGATGTTGGCGGCGACATCGAGGTGGGGGAACAGCGCACCCTCCTGCGGCACGTAGCCGACCCGCCGCTTCTGGGCGGGCACGTTGCGGCCGCCACCCCAGACCACCCGGTCGTCGAAGGAGATGGTGCCGGAGTCGGGCGTGAGGAAGCCGGCGATCAGGCGCAGCATCGTGGTTTTGCCGCAGCCGGAGGGCCCGAGCACGGCCGTGAACGACCGGGCGGGCGCCTCGAGGTCGATCTCGTGCAGGACCGGTGTGCCGCCGAAGCTCTTGGACACGCCGCGCAGGGTCAAGCCGGTCATGATGCGCTGGACCTCCGGGATGTCGCGTGGGTGAGCACCAGCGTCGCCGGCATGGAGATGAGGACCATCAGGGCGGCATACGGAGCCGCAGCCCCGTAGGCGACGCTGGAGGAGTTGCTCCAGAACTGGGTGGCCAGCGTACGGGTGCCGATGGGGGCGAGCAGCAAGGTGGCGGTCAGCTCGGTGACCACGGCGAGGAAGACCAGGGCGGCGCTCACGCCGAGCCCCGGCGCGATGAGCGGGACGGTGACCCGGCGGAAGGTCTCCAGCGGGCCCCGTCCGAGGGAGTGCGCGACGTCCTCGAGCAGAGGTGGCGCCTGCACCAGTGCGGCCTTGACGCTGACCATCGCCCGCGGCAGCGACACGATCGCGTAGGCGGCGACCAGCAGCCAGACCGTCTGGTAGACGGGCGAGAAGAACTTCAGCGACACGGTGACCAGCGCGAGCGCCACGACGATGCCGGGCAGCGCGTTGCCGAAGTAGGTGCTGCGTTCCAGTCCGGTGGTCACGGCCGACCGGTGCCGCACCGCGAGCCACGCCACGGGTAGCGCGAGCACCGTGGTGAGCAGCGCCGCCGCCGCAGCCAGCCCGACCGAGGTGCCGCCGGTGACCAGCAGGTCGCCCACCGGGAACGTGGTGGAGGTCCCCACGACCAGCCAGTGCACCAGGCTGCCCATCGGCACCCCGATGGCAAGGACGACCACGGCCAGCACGGCGAGCAGCGAGGGCGCGGTGAGCCGGCCCAGGGGGCGCGGTCGGAGCGCGCGAGCGGTGCCCCGACCGACCCGGGCATACCGCTGCTTGCCGCGCAGCCGCAGCTCGACGGTGAGCAGGATGACGCAGCAGATGACCAGCACCCCGGCCAAGGCGGTGGCCGCGGGGCCGCTGAAGGTGGAGCGGTACTGGTCGTAGATCGCCGTGGTGAAGGTGGGGTAGCGCAGCATCTGCAGCGCGCCGAACTCGGCCAGCAGGTGCAGTCCGACGAGCAGGCCGCCCCCGAGCAGGGCCGGCCGCAGCTGGGGCAGCACCACCCGCGCGAAGGCACGCCACGGGCCGAGTCCGAGCGACTGGGCGGTCTCCTCCAGGGCCGGGTCGAGCCCCCGCAGCGACGCGGTGACGGGGAGGTAGACGAGCGGGTAGTAGGAGAGCGTCACGATCAGCAGGGCGCCGCCGAAACCCTCGACCTTGGGGGTGATCGACACCCAGCCGAAGCTGTTGACGAAGGCCGGCACCGCGAGCGGCGCGGTCAGCAGCACGTGCCACAGCCGCTTGCCGGGCAGGGTCGTCCGCTCCACCAGCCACGCGGCACCGGTGCCGATGACGGCCGAGGCGAGCACGCAGCCCACGGTGAGCCGGGTGGTGTTGACCAGCAGCTCGCCGACGCGCGGACGCCATACCATCTCCCGCAGCTGGGCCCAGCCCATGTCGACGGTGTAGCCGACGACGAAGAAGAGCGGGATCAGGGCAAGCAGCACCACCAGGACCGCGAAGGCGACCAGGGTGGGCGGATGGCTCTGCCTCCACGAGCCGCGTCGGGTCCTGCCCCCGGCGGGGAGCAGGGCCTCGACCACCTGACCGGAGACGCTCACCTCAGAGCAGGCCCGCCTGCTGCATCAGCTCGACCACCTTCGGCCCGTTGAGGGTGGACGGGTCGATGGTGGGCGCATCCAGCTTGTTGATCGGCTTGAGCTTCGGGTTGGGCGCGACCTTGGGGTTGAGGGGGTACTCCATGGCGGCGCTCTCGGCCAGGATCTTCTGGCCCGCCGGGCTGGTGAGGTAGGCCACGAACTCCTGCGCCTCCTGCTGGTGCTTGCTCGCCTTGAGCACGCCCGCGCCGGAGATGGAGAAGAAGGCGCCCGGGTCCTGGTGGCCGAAGTACTTCAGCTGCACGTGGTTGCTGTTGGCGCCGGACTCGGCCTGGTCCTTGAACCAGTAGTAGTGGTAGATCACGCCGACCTGGATCTCGCCGCTGTTGACGGCCTTCATCACGGTGCTGTTGCCGTCGTAGATCTTGCCGTTGGTCTTCAGCCCCTTCAGCCAGGCCTCGGTCTTCGCCGCGCCCTCCTGCTTCAGGACGGCACTGACGATGGCCTGGAAGTCGGCGCCGCTCGGCGAGAAGCCGACCTTGCCCTTCCACTTCGGCTCGGCGAGGTCGAGGATCGAGGTGGGCAGCTGGGCCGACTTCAGCTGCTGGGTGTTCCAGGCGAGCACGGTCGAGCGGCCGGCGAAGCCGACCCACAGGTGGTCGGAGGGCACGAACTTGCTCGGCACGTTGGCCAGCGTGCTCTTGTCGACCGTGTTGAAGCCGCCCTTGCTCGCGACCAGCGTCATCGCGGGAGAGTTCTCCGTGACGAAGACGTCGGCGGGAGTCTTGTCGCCCTCCTGGACGAGCTGGTTGGCCATCTCGAAGTCGTCGCCGTTGCGCATCTGCACCGAGATGCCCGTCTTCTTCTCGAAGCCGTTGACCATCAGCTGCATGAGGTCCTCGTGCTGCGCGTTGTAGAGCGTCAGCTCGGCCTTGCCGCTGCCGCCAGAGGCGGGGTCGCCGCTGCTGCTCCCGCCGCAGGCGGCCAGGCCGAGGGCGACGGACAGGGACACGGCCAGCAGGGCCGCGGGACGACGAGCGCGCATGGTCGGCACACACCTCACTTCTAGGGTTTAGGTGAGCCTTACCTTACGCCGAGAGAAATCGCGACGCACCCCGGGGCCGTCGCACGGACCGGTGGATGGACGCAGCCCTGAAACCGGCGTCTCCCGGGTCCACCGTCAGTGGCGCTGGCGGGACGCGCAGCTCATGCACAGCGTCGCCGTGGGCCGGGCCTCGAGCCGTCCGGCCGGGATCACGGAGCCACACGACTCGCACAGCCCGTAGCGCCCGGCCTGCAGCCGCTCCTCGGCGTCGTCGAGCTCGGCGAGGTGTCGGCGGGCCTGGTCGGCCAGGGCGCTGACCTGGGAGCGCTCGAAGGCGATGGTGCTGCCCTCGGGGTCGTGCTCGTCGTCCATCGAGATCGACGCGGACGCCGCGACCATGTCGTCGAAGTCCTTGGTGAGCGCGTTCAGGCGGAGGAGGGCCGCGGCTCGTTCGTCGGCCAGCCAGCGGCGCACGACGCCGGGATCTGCCTGCGCCGGGGCGGCCGGTTGGGTAGTGGTCATGCGGGCTGAACGTCCGACCGACGGTGAGGATTCCCGAGGCCGGGTGGCACTTCTCAGCCGGTTCTCAGGAGCGGGGTGACTGATGCTCGAAGGCTCGCGCGGGCGCCTTGTATGACGTCAGGGGCCGAGGTGGTGGCAGGAACCGAATCGGGCTGGTCGGCGGCGCGATTCGTCGGTGGAGCGGGCGACGAGAATCGAACTCGCGTATTCAGCTTGGGAAGCTGATGTTCTACCATTGAACTACGCCCGCAGAGCCAGCCGCACAGGCGTGACGGTGGCGCTCGCGGAAGTGTAACCGACCGGCCCGGGGGTGGCCCGCCCGGCTCCTTCGCACTCCTTCCCCCGGTCGAGCACGCGACCGCAGGCGGTGACCTCCTGGCTCGCCAGCCCCGCGGGAGACGGCATCGCGAGCGACGGATCGGGGCAGGCTAGCCTGTCGCCGTGCTCCTCTCCGACCGAGACATCCGTGCCCAGATCGACAGCGAGCGTGTGCGCCTCGATCCGTATGACGCGGGGCTGATCCAGCCGTCCAGCATCGACGTGCGGTTGGACAAGTACTTCCGGCTGTTCGACAACCACAAGTACGGCGTGATCGACCCGGCGCAGGACCAGCCCGACCTGACCCACCTGGTCGAGGTCGACCAGACGGAGGGCTTCGTGCTGCACCCGGGGGAGTTCGTCCTCGGGTCCACCTACGAGCAGGTCACGCTACCGGACGACATCGCCGCGCGAGTGGAGGGCAAGTCCTCACTGGGGCGGCTCGGGCTGCTGACCCACGCCACGGCGGGTTTCGTCGACCCGGGGTTCAACGGGCACGTCACCCTCGAGCTGTCCAACGTGGCGACCCTGCCGATCATGCTGTGGCCGGGGATGAAGATCGGCCAGCTGTGCTTCTTCCAGCTCTCCAGCCCGGCCGAGAACCCTTACGGCAGCGCAAAGTACGGCTCCCACTACCAGGGCCAGCGCGGCCCCACCGCCAGCCGTTCCTTCCAGAACTTCTCCCGCGCGGAACTGTGACCAGTGCCTGAGCGCCGGGCGCACCTGAGCGTCCACGCGGGCCGGCGGTGCCGTGCGCTCGTGCTGCTGCTGCCCGGGGGGCAGGCCTCGGGTGACGTGCCCATGACGGTCCTCGACCCGGCATACCTGCGGATGCTGCCGTTCGCCTGGCAGCTGCGCACCGTCGGGCGCGGCCGCATCGCGGTGGCGACGCTGCGCTACGCCTCCCGGTCCTGGGACGGCGAGGGGCCGCCACTGCGGGAGGCGCGCGAGGCCCTCGCCCAGCTGCGGCTGCGCTTCCCCCAGTGGCCGATCGTGCTGCTCGGGCACTCCATGGGAGGGCGGGTCGCGTTGCGGGCGGCGGGCGAGCCGGGGGTCTCCAGCGTCCTGGCGCTCGCGCCGTGGCTGCCGGAGGGCCCGCCCGAGCCGGTCGACCAGCTGGCCGGCAGGAGGCTGCTGGTCCTGCACGGCGGGGCGGACCGCATCACTGACCCCGACGCCTCGGCGCGCTACGTCGCACGGGCGCAGGCGGCCGGGACGGACGCCCGGTTGCACCGCCTCGACGGCCTGGAGCACACGATGCTGTGGCGCCCGGACGTGTGGCACCGCTTGGCCGGGGCCTTCGTCGCCTCGGCCACCTCCTGCTGACCGGTGTCCGGTCAGGAGGGCGGCGTGGCCAGGCGGGGGAGGAGGGCCTGTGCGAGCTCCAGATCCGGCGCCAGGTCGCGGTCCTCGAGGCCGGCGGGCAGGTCGTCGCACAGCCGGAGGGTCTGGCCGAGCCGGTCTCGGAGGACGACGCCGCGCAGCCGCAGCGCGCGGACGGCGGCGACGAGTTCGGTGGCCAGCAGCTCGGCATACGCCTCCAGGACGCCACCCTCACCGCCGAACCGGGCCGTGGCGACCGGTGCCATCCCGGCCAGGTCCTCGACGCCGAGCGACCCCGCGGCGGTGAGCACACCGGCCGGGGAGCCTGCCGCGGCACGGATCCGGCCGAGGGCCGCCCCCGCGACGTACTCGGTGATCAGCAGCCCCGAGGCACCCGGCTCGGTCCCGGCGAGGAAGCGCGGCAGCTCGTCGACCTCCCCGGACAGCAGGTGCGCGAGGCGGGAACGGACGGCCTCCGCGGACCGGGTCAGCGCGAGCAGCGCCCCGTCGACCGCGAGCGTCAGGTAGGTGGCGTGGAAGCCGCCCTGGTGGCTCGCGGTCCCGTCGATGAACAGCGGGTTCTCCGAGGGGGCGCCGGTCATCGCCTCCACGACCTGCCGCAGCCGCACCAGCTCGTCCAGCAGCGGGCCGTGCGACTGCGGCCAGGTGCGCAGGCCGAAGAAGTCCTGGATCTGCTGGGGCTCGTCGAGGTCGGAGCCGACGAGTCCGCGCACCGTCTCGGCGGTGCGCGCGGCACCCGGGAACGGGGTCGCCCGCGCGACCGCGGGCCCGATCGCCTCGGGGTTGCCCCGCAGCGCGACGAAGGACAGGGCCGAGACCGTCAGGGCCGCCGCGGACAGCTGGTCCAGCGCCAGCCACCCGCGCCCGGCCTCGGCGACCCCGAAGGCGTTGCTGGACATGAGCGGGAGTGCCTCGTGCCGGGTCAGCGTGAGCGTATGCCGGGTGCTCCCGTCGGCGCGAGGACGTTCCCCGAGCAGCGTGAGGCCCACCTCGGCGAGCGCCGTCAGGTCGCCGGTGCCCAGGCCACCGTGGCGGTGCACGAGGGGAAGGTCGCCGTCCGGGCCGGAGGCCAGCTCGGCCAGTGCCGTCGCAAGCTCCGGCGAGGCGCCGGCGCCTCCTGCGAGCAGCTGGTTGGCGCGGATGGCCAGGGCGCACCGGACGGTGGCCGGCTCGTAGAGGGGGCCTGTGCCGGCGGCGTGCGAGCGCAGCAGCCGCACCGCCGGATCCGTCCCGCCCGGAGCGCCACCCGGACCAGTGGGAGCACCGGTCGCCTCCGTCCGGCCACCCGGAGGCTGGACGGACTGGTCGGTGGAGGCCTCGGTGGGCGGACGTCCATACGCCTCCTGCGTCGCGGCGTCCCGGTTGGCGCCCACCCCGGTGGAGCGCCCGTAGAGCGGCCTCTCGGAGGCGAGTCGCACCGCCAGCTCGTAACTCTCCCGGGCACGTGCGAGGCCGGCCGCGGTCGGTGAGACCCCGCAGCCGCCCGCGATGCCGGGCAGGTCGGCCAGGCGGAGCGGTGCGCCGTCGAGGTCGACTCGTGGCCGTCCCGCGACGTCATCGCCGGTATTGGTGTCTGTCACTCGATGATTGTGTCGGCCATCTCGGTTAGGTTGAAGCACATGATCCGCTTTGACGGCGTCTCGAAGCAGTACCCGGACGGCACCAAGGCTGTCGACGAACTGACCCTGGAGGCACCGACCGGTCAGATCACCGTCCTTGTCGGTCCGTCCGGCTGCGGCAAGACGACCTCGCTGCGGATGATCAACCGGATGATCGAGCCGACCGGTGGTCGCATCCTCATCGACGACCGTGACACGGCCAGCATGAACGCCGCCGAGCTGCGGCGCGGTATCGGCTACGTCATCCAGCACGCGGGACTGTTCCCCCACCGCACCATCCTCGACAACGTCACCACCGTGCCCAAGCTGCTCGGCTGGGACAAGAAGCAGGCGCGCGACCGGGCCCGCGAGCTGCTCGACCGGGTGGGCCTCTCCAGCGAGCTCGTCGACCGCTACCCCGGCCAGCTGTCGGGCGGACAGCAGCAGCGCGTGGGTGTCGCCCGGGCGCTGGCGGCCGATCCTCCGGTGATGCTGATGGACGAGCCGTTCAGCGCGGTCGACCCGATCGTGCGGCACCAGCTCCAGGACGAGTTCCTGCGGCTGCAGGACGAGCTCGGCAAGACCATCGTCTTCGTCACCCACGACATCGACGAGGCGATCAAGCTTGGCGACCAGGTGGCGGTGCTGCGGGTCGGCGGACACCTGGCGCAGCTCGCCGCCCCCGCGGACCTGCTGGCCCGGCCGGTCGACGACTTCGTGGCCGACTTCGTCGGACGTGACCGCGGCTACCGCGCACTGGGGTTCGCGCGCTCCGGCGAGATCCCGGTGCACGCCGAGGAGACGGTCCGGCTGGGCTCGGCGGTGAGCGTTGACGGCGGTTCGGCCGACCGGTGGGTCCTCGCCGTCGACAGCGACGGGAGGCCAGCCGGTTGGGTGGACCGTGCTTCCAGCGACGACACCGGGCCGGCGGAGGGGAGCCGACTGCACCGAGGGGGCACCACGGCCAAGCAGGACGGCACGTTGCGCGAGGCGCTCGACGCCGCGCTGTCGTCACCCTCGAGTCGCGGCGTGATCGTGGACGCGGACGGCCGTCTCCTCGGCACCGTCACGGCGCAGGAGGTGCTCGACCTCATCGAAGCCCGGCGCAGCGACGCCCGCAGCGGCGCCGGGGCGGGCAGCGGGACCGGCTGATGCTCTCCTACATCTCCGACAACGCCAGCACGCTGCTGCGCTGGACCGGCTGGCACGTGGTCCTGTCGCTGGCGCCGCTCTTCATCGGGCTGGCGCTCGCGCTGCCGATCGGGTGGCTGGCCAACCGCTACCGGCTCGTCTACGCACCGCTCGTGGCCGTGACGGGCTTGCTCTACACCATCCCGTCGCTGGCCCTGTTCGTCTTCATGCCGCTGATCCTCGGCACCCAGATCCTCAGCCCGGTCAACATCATCATCGCCCTGTCGCTCTACACCCTCGCGCTGCTCGTCCGCACGGTCGCGGACGGCCTCGCCTCGGTCCCCGACGACGTCACCCAGGCCGCGACCGCGATGGGCTACAAGGGGCTCGGCCGGCTGATCCGGGTCGAGCTGCCCATCGCGGTGCCGGTCATCGCCGCCGGCGTCCGGGTCGCCACCGTCTCCAACGTCAGCCTCGTGTCGGTGGCCGCGATCATCGGCGTGCCGCAGCTGGGACAGCTGTTCACGTCGGGCTTCCAGCTGCAGTACTACACCCCCATCGGCCTGGGGATCATCGGGTGTGTCATCCTCGCGCTCGTCTTCGACGCGATCATCCTCGGCGTGACCAAGGTCCTGACGCCCTGGCGCCGGCAGGAGGCAACGCCGTGATCAACCAGATCATCGACTGGCTGACCGACCCGGCCCACTGGAGCGGCACCGAGGGGATCCTGCACCGGCTGGTCCAGCACCTCGAGTACTCCGCGATCTCGCTGGTCATCGCCGCCCTCATCGCGCTGCCGCTGGGCATGTACATCGGGCACACCGGCAAGGGCACCTTCCTCATCGCCGGCATCGCCAACTCGTTCCGCGCTCTGCCGAGCCTCGGCCTGCTGACCCTGATCGTCCTGGTGATGTCGGGCAGCCTCCCGTTCAGCATCGCCTACCTGCTGCCCACCGTGATCGTGCTGGTCCTGCTCGCCATTCCGCCGATCCTCACCAACACCTACGCCGGCATCCAGAACGTCGACGCCGAGGCCCGCGACGCCGCCTACGGCATGGGTATGACGGGTGGACAGGTGCTCACCCAGGTCGAGACTCCCTGCGCCCTACCGCTGATCATCTCCGGCATCCGCAGCGCGGCACTGCAGATCATCGCCACCGCGACCGTGGCGGCCTACGTCTCCCTCGGCGGCCTGGGCCGGTTCGTGATCGACGGCCTCGCCCAGCAGGACTTCCCCCAGATGGCGGCAGGCGCGGTGCTGGTGGCCGTGCTGGCGCTGCTCGTGGACCTGGTCCTGATCGCGGTGCAGCGATTTGTCGTTTCCCGCGGACTGACCGGCCGCTACGCTCGGACCACAGCAAGCTCCGACGTGATCGAGGCCGAGTCCGTGAACACGCTCTCCACGGCACGCTGACCCCCCGCACCTGATCAACTGAACCGACAGGAGAAGCACCATGAACCGCTCGAGGACGCTCGTCACGTTGGTCTCGGTGGTGGGATTGCTGGGTGTGGCCGCCTGCGGCAGCGACAATGGCTCGTCGCCCCTCGGCAACGCGGCCACCGGCAAGACGGCGGCCTCCGACACGATCGTCGTCGGCTCGGCCAACTTCCCCGAGAACGTGCTGCTGATGAACATCTACGCCGAGGCGCTCAAGGCCAAGGGGGTCAAGGTCGAGACCAAGCCCAACATCGGCAGCCGCGAGACCTACATCCCCGGCCTCAAGGACGGATCGATCGACCTGATCCCGGAGTACACCGGAGTCCTGCTGCAGTACTTCGACAAGAAGGCCACTGCGGTCTCACCCGATGACGTGTATGCCGCGTTGCAGAAGGCGCTGCCGGCAAACCTCATCGTCCTGGACAAGTCCGCGGCGCAGGACAAGGACGCGGTGGTGGTCACCAAGCAGACCGCGCAGAAGTACAACCTGAAGTCGATCGGTGACCTCAAGCCAGTGGCCGGCAAGCTGAACCTCGGTGGCCCGCCGGAGTGGAAGACCCGCGAGACGGGTGTGCCGGGTCTGAAGAAGAAGTACGGCCTCAACTTCAAGTCGTTCGTCTCGCTCGACACCGCCGGGCCGCTGACCATCCAGGCGCTGAAGTCGGGCCGGGTCGATGCTGCCGACGTCTTCACCACCGACCCCTCCATCGCGCAGAACGGCTGGGTCATCCTGCAGGACCCAAAGAACCTCTTCGCCGCCCAGAACGTCGTGCCGCTGATCAACAAGGCCAAGGCCGGTGACACCGTCAAGGCGGCGCTCAACGCCGTGTCGCAGAAGCTGGACACGGCACAGCTCGGCGAGCTGGTGAAGGAGGTCGTGTCGGACAAGAAGAACCCCAACACGGTCGCGAAGGACTGGCTGTCGTCCAAGGGCCTGACCTGAGGAGCGACGCGACGTCAGCTCTCACCAGCAGTTCTTGAGGGTCGCGCGCCGGTCAGCGCGGCGGCGGGCCCACCGACGCGCGCGGCTGCGGCGTCGGAGGGAGTACCTTGCGCCTGCTGTGCTTGCCGGCGATGGCCTTGGTCGTGACCTTGACGACCGTGGCGACGAGCTCGGCCATCGGCCAGCGGTAGGTGGACAACGGTGGGCTGAGCAGCCGCGAGACGGGACGGTCGTCGTAGCCGATCACGGACAGGTCGTCCGGGATCGTGCGCCCGAGCTCGGCCGCCGCCGCATAGACCCCGTAGGCGATCGAGTCGGACAGGCACAGGAAGGCAGTCGGGGGGTCCTCGCTCGCCAGGACCTCCTGCACGACCTGGCTCGCCGCCTCGAGGTCGTGGGGCGTCGTGAGGAAGTCGGCGTAGACCCCCAGCGTGGGCGCCAGCTTGCGCACCACGGCCTCGGCCGGGCGATCCGGTGTCTCGACGCCGCCGGGCGTGAGCAGCGCGACGCGGGTGTGCCCGGCGTCCGCCAGCCGGGTGAGGCCGTCGGTGACGCCCGCCGTGTTGTCGAAGACCACCTCAGCGGCCGTCGCCGCGCCCGGCAATCCGTCGCCGACCGCCACGATCGGCACGTCGCGGGCCGCCTCGACCCAGTGCGGTGACCGCGGGTCGAGCGGGAGGGTGATGATCGCGTCCACGTGCTGGTCGACCAGGCGCTTGGTCATGGTCACCTCGGTGAGCGGGTCGTTCACGGCGTCGACGATCGCCGACGTGAGCCCCGCCTCGAGCAACGCCCGGCCGAGGGCCGCCGCGACCGACTGCTGCCAGTTGTCCTCGAGCGAACCGCAGAGCACGCCCACGGTGTCGGTGCGGCCGGAGGCGAGGGCCCGGGCGATCGGATCGGCCTCGTAGCCCAGCCGGTCGGCCGCCTCGCGCACGCGGACCTGGGTCTCCTCCGGCACCTGGATGCCGCGCAGCGCGTAGGAGACCGCCGCGACCGACAACCCCGTCTCGTCGGCGATGTCGCGCAGGGTCAGTCGCTTGCGTCGGCCGGCCATGGCCCAACGCTAGTCGTCCCTTGGCCCGATGCCGCGAGAGTGGTTGACAGACTCGCGTTTAACCGCTTCACTGAAAGGGTTCAGTGAAGCGGTTAAACCATTCATACGTGGTGAGGAGGCGCCCGGTCATGAGCCCGTATGACGTGCCTCGAGGCAGCATCGACGTGCACCAGCACCTGTGGCCCGAGCCTCTGGTCGAGGCCCTCCGCCGTCGGGAGCGGCCCCCTCGCCTGGTCGGTTGGACGCTGCACCTGGACGGTGAGCCGCCGTTCGAGGTGGATCCGGCGGCCCACGAACCGGCCAAGCGAGCCGCAGGTGAGCCCGACGACCGCGCCGTCGCCGCCCTCTCGCTGTCCGCGCCGCTGGGCATCGAGGGGCTGTCGGCCGCCGAGGCGACACCGTTGCTCGACGCCTGGCACGAGGGGGCCCGCGCCCTGCCGCCGCCGTTCGCCGCCTGGGCCTCGGTCCACACGACCGAGCCCGATCTCGCCGGCCTCGCAGGGCTGCTCGCCGAGGGGTTCGTCGGACTCCAGGTCCCGGCGACCGCGCTGGCCACTCCATGTGACCTGGAGCGGCTGGCCACGGTGCTCGAGGTCTGCGTGCGCGCCGACCGCCCTGTGCTCGTCCACCCCGGACCGGTCGCCGGCGCTGCGGGCGGTTCTGCCGCCACGGGGGCGACGCCGGGCGCCGAGCTGCCGGGCTGGTGGCCGGCACTCGTGAGCTATCCCGCACAGTTGCAAGCCAGCTGGTGGGCGTGGCACGTCGCGGGCCGGTCGTTGCTGCCCGGTCTGCGGATCTGCTTCGCCGCGGGGGCGGGCCTCGCCCCGGTCCACCACGAGCGCCTGCAGGCGCGGGGAGGCTCCCTCGGCCCGATCGACCCCGGCGTCTTCGCGGACACCTCGTCCTACGGGCCGCAGGCCCTCGACGCCCTTGCCCGCGTCCTCGGCATCGACGCGCTGGTGCTCGGCAGCGACCGGCCCTATGCCGAGCCGATCACCCCGTCG
This sequence comes from Segeticoccus rhizosphaerae, assembly GCF_005222685.1. Classification (NCBI taxonomy): domain Bacteria; kingdom Bacillati; phylum Actinomycetota; class Actinomycetes; order Micrococcales; family Intrasporangiaceae; genus Segeticoccus; species Segeticoccus rhizosphaerae. The sequence continues at coordinate 16,734 of NZ_SWMA01000017.1, read as the reverse complement.
CAGCTGCGCATGGGCGCGGCGGCGAGCCACGCCATACACGTTGACAATCCTCGACGACTCCTCGAAGGAGGGAGACGACCATGACCATGACCGTTCCCGAGACCAGTGCCACCCGGACGGGGGTGGCCGCTCGGCACGCCGTCGCGCTGACGGAGGTCCCTGCGGGCACCACGCTCGACCGGCTGCCCGGCCGGGACCTCGACCAGCACGAGCTGCTCGAGCTCGCCACCGCCATCGCCCGCGATCCGGCGCAGTGGGCGCAGCACGTGGCGTTCAGCGACGAGCACCGGCACTACGTCTCGCTGCACCGCGACGCCCACGTCGACGTCTGGGTGTTGTGCTGGACTCCACGCAACGACACCGGCTGGCACGACCACGACACCTCCTCGGGGGCGGTCGCGGTGACCCAGGGAGCCGTCACCGAGCACAACCTGGCCATCGGTGTGCCCAGCCTGGAGACCGAGGTCCCCGCCGGGCGGGCCTACTCCTTCGGGCCGGACCACATCCACCGGATGGTCGGCCGTGATGCGGGTTCGGTGTCGATCCACGCCTACTCGCCGCCCCTGTGGCGGATGGGGCAGTACGCCATGTCCGTCGAAGGGGTGCTCCGCCGCACCTCCGTCTCCTACGCGGACGAGCTGCGCCCCCTGGACGACATGGCCTGACCCCACGCGGGGTCGGTGGAAATTGAGTTGGTGAGTGAGCGCTCACTCACTTATGCTGCAAGACGTGACTGCTGCCATCCCCGCCACGCCGGGGCCCGGCGCCCCGCCTCCCCACCCGGGCCGGCGATCTGCCCGATCCGGGCGGTCGGGACGCGCTACGCCGCTGCCGCGCGACGAGCGGCGGGCGCTGCTCATCGAAGCGACGCTGGGGCTGCTCCTCGAGCACGGGCGCGACGTGACGACCCGGCAGATCGCCGAGGCCGCCGGCGTGGCCGAGGGGACGATCTTCCGGGTGTTCGACTCCAAGGACGAGCTGGTCGACGAGGCGATCCGGGCCGCCTTCGCTCCCGGCAAGCTGGTCGACGGACTGATGGCGGTCGACCCCGACCAGGACCTCCGGGACCGGCTGACCGACATCGTGCGAGTGGTGCAGAACCGCTTCCTCGACGTCTTTGCCCTGATGGCGGCCGTGGGCATGATCGAGCCACCCCGGGCGCGGGACAACTGCGAGGAGGGCGGAGCCGATCCGTGGCGGGACCAGGCCCACGCCCGCATGCTTGCCCTGATCGAGCCCGACCGTGGATTGCTGCGCGTGGAGCCCGCCGAGCTGATCCATCTGATGCGGCTGCTCACGTTCTCGGGTAGTCATGCCCAGATCGCCGACCACCACCTGCTGACCCCGGCGCAGATCGTCGACGTGCTGCTGGACGGCACGCTCGCCACCCACCCACCCGGCATACCCGCTGTTGCCACCACCTCGGGAGACCTCACGTGCTGATCCGACTCCTGCGTTCGCAACTGGGTCGCTACCGGGCCTGGCTGCTCGCCGTCGTGGCGCTCCAGCTGGTCGGGACGATCGCCTCGCTCTACCTGCCCAGCCTCAACGCCGACATCATCGACAAGGGTGTCGCGGTGGGGGACACGGGATACATCCTGCACACCGGCATCTGGATGCTGGCCGTCAGCTTGGTGCAGATCATCTGCTCGGTCGTGGCGGTCTACTTCGGCGCCAAGACCGCCATGAGCTTCGGGCGCGACGTGCGGACCTCCCTGTTCTCGCGGGTGGGCAGCTTTTCGGCCCGGGAGGTCAACCAGTTCGGCGCGCCGTCGCTGATCACGAGGAACACCAACGACGTCCAGCAGGTCCAGATGCTGGTGCTGATGAGCTGCACGATGATGGTGGCGGCGCCGATCATGTGCGTCGGCGGCATCATCATGGCCCTGCGCCAGGACGTGGGGCTGTCCTGGCTGATGCTCGTGGCCGTGCCCGTCCTGGTCATCTCGATCGGCTTGATCATCCGGCGCATGGTGCCCGGCTTCAAGCTGATGCAGAAGAAGATCGACGCGGTCAACCGGATCATGCGCGAGCAGATCACCGGTATCCGCGTGGTCCGGGCTTTCGTTCGGGAGCCCCATGAGACCCAGCGCTTCGGCGAGGCCAACTCCGACCTGACCGCCACCGCGGTCGGCGTCGGGCGGCTGATGGTGCTCATCTTCCCGACCGTCATGCTGATCCTCAACGCGTCGAGTGTGGCCGTGCTCTGGTTTGGTGGGCACCGGGTCGACAGCGGCGCCATGGAGGTCGGGTCGCTCACCGCGTTCCTCACCTACCTCATGCAGATCCTCATGTCGGTGATGATGGCGACCTTCATGGCGATCATGATCCCGCGCGCGTCGGTGTGCGCGGAGCGGATCGGCGAGGTGCTGCAGACCCACTCGTCCGTCCTGCCGCCGGCGCAGCCGGTGCGAGCCGTCGCCAGCGGCCTGGTGGAGCTCGACCACGCCGGGTTCACCTACCCCGGTGCGGACCAACCCGTGTTGCAGGACATCTCCTTGCGCGCGGTTCCCGGCCGCACGACGGCCATCATCGGGAGCACCGGTGCCGGCAAGACCACCCTGCTCGGGCTGCTGGCCCGGCTCATCGACACCACGGCCGGGACGGTGCGCATCGACGGCGTAGACGTGCGTGACCTCGATCCGGAGCTGCTGTGGCACCGCATCGGGCTCGTCCCCCAGCGGCCCTACCTGTTCACCGGCACCGTCGCCAGCAACCTGCGCTACGGCAACCCCGACGCCACCGACGAGCAGCTGTGGCAGGCGCTCGAGGTCGCGCAGGCGCGTGACTTCGTCGAGGCGATGTCGGACGGGCTCGAGACCCCGATCGCGCAAGGGGGCACCAACGTCTCGGGTGGCCAGCGGCAGCGCCTGTGCATCGCGCGGGCCCTCGTCGCCGAGCCCGAGGTCTACCTTTTCGACGACTCCTTCTCCGCGCTCGACCTGGCGACCGATGCCCGGCTGCGCGCGGCCCTGCGGCCGCACACGCGGGAGGCCACGGTCGTCATCGTGGCCCAGCGGGTGTCCACCATCACCGACGCGGACCAGATCCTCGTGCTCGAGGACGGCCGGCTCGTGGGGGTGGGGCGGCACGAGCAGTTGCTCGAGACCTGCCCGACCTACGTGGAGATCGTCGAGTCCCAGCTCGCCGTGGAGGAGGTGGCATGACCGACCAGCACGGGCAGCGGCCCGAGGAGCCACCCGCCCCCGACACCGAGCCCGCCCAGCCCGGTGGGCCGGAGGGCCAGGCCGCCGTTCCGCCGCGGCTCAACAAGCCGCAGTCGCGCGGTCCCCAGTTCGGCAGCATGGGCATGCCGGCCGAGAAGTCGATGAACTTCGGCCCCTCGGCCAAGCGCCTGATCCGACAGCTGCGGCCGGAGCGGGCACGCGTGATCGCCGTCCTGGTCCTCGCGGTGGTCAGTGTCGGGCTGAGTGTGCTCGGTCCCAAGATCCTCGGCCGCGCCACCGATGTCATCTTCGCCGGGTTCATCGGCAGCCGGATCCCGCAGGGGATCACGGTCGACCAGGCCATCGCAGCCGCACGGGCCCAGGGCGAGAGCAACTTCGCCGACATGCTCGCGAGCATGCGGGCCAACTCGGACGTCACCCTCGCCCCGGGCCTCGGCATCGACTTCGCCGCACTCGGTCGGGTGCTGCTCCTCGTCGTCGCCCTGTATGTCGGTGCCTCGCTGCTCATGTGGATCCAGGGCTACCTGCTCAACGACGCGGTGCAGCGGACCGTGATGCGGTTGCGCCGCCAGGTGGAGGAGAAGGTCAACACCCTGCCGCTCGGCTACTTCGACAACCAGCCGCGTGGCGAGCTGCTGAGCCGGGTCACCAACGACATCGACAACATCCAGCAGTCGCTGCAGCAGACGATGAGCCAGTTGCTCACGTCGTTGCTCACCGTGATCGGTGTCCTGGTGATGATGTTCGTCGTCTCACCGCTGCTCGCCATCATCGCGCTGGTGATGATCCCCGTCTCGATCATCGTGACCCAGCAGATCGCCAAGCGTTCGCAGAAGCTGTTCGTCCGGCAGTGGACCCACACCGGTGAGCTCAACGGCCAGATCGAGGAGGCCTTCACCGGGCACGAGCTGGTCAAGGTCTTCGGTCGTTCCAAGGAGGTCGAGGCCTCCTTCGCGAAGAAGAACGAGGAGCTCTTCCAGGCCAGCTTCGGGGCTCAGTTCGTCAGCGGCATCATCATGCCCGCGATGATGTTCATCGGAAACCTCAGCTACGTCATCGTGGCGGTGGTCGGCGGGCTGCGGGTCGCCTCAGGCTCGATGAGCCTCGGCGACGTGCAGGCGTTCATCCAGTACTCCCGCCAGTTCACCCAGCCGCTGACCCAGGTCGCCTCGATGGCCAACCTGCTGCAGTCCGGGGTGGCCTCGGCCGAGCGGGTCTTCGACCTGCTCGACGCGCACGAGCAGGTGCCCGAGCGGACCGGGACGTCGCTCCCCGCCGATCGGCACGGGCGGGTGGAGTTCGAGCACGTGTCGTTCCGCTACCAACCCGACAAGCCGCTCATCGACGACCTGTCCCTGGTCGCGGACCCGGGCCACACGGTCGCCATCGTGGGGCCGACCGGCGCGGGCAAGACCACCCTGGTCAACCTGGTCATGCGGTTCTACGAGCTCGACTCCGGACGGATCACCCTGGACGGCGTCGACATCACCGACCTGACCCGGCACGACCTGCGCGGCCAGATCGGCATGGTCCTGCAGGACACCTGGCTCTTCGGCGGCACGATCCGCGACAACATCGCCTACGGCAACCTCGAGGCCACCGAGGCACAGATCCTCGAGGCGGCGGAGGCGACGTACGTCGACCGGTTCGTGCGGACGCTGCCCGACGGCTACGACACGGTGATCGACGAGGAGGGAAGCAACGTCAGCGCGGGTGAGAAGCAGCTGCTCACCATCGCGCGGGCCTTCCTGGCCGATCCGTCCCTGCTGATCCTGGACGAGGCGACCAGCTCGGTCGACACCCGCACCGAGGTGCTCGTGCAGCGCGCCATGAATGCGCTGCGCACCGACCGGACGAGCTTCGTGATCGCGCACCGCCTGTCGACGATCCGCGACGCGGACCTCATCCTCGTGATGGAGTCCGGCCAGATCGTCGAGCAGGGCAGCCACGAGCAGCTGTTGGAGCAGCGAGGTGCCTACTACCGTCTCTACTCGGCTCAGTTCAGCGGCGCGGCAACCGATCTGGACGCCGAGTCCGAGCTGGAGCTCGAGTCGGTCGGGGCCGGCGTGCCCGGAGCCGGCGGGACGGAGCAGCTGGCCGAGCCGGAGGTGGGCCCGGCCGGCGAGGGCTGACCAGTCACCCGGCCAACGGCATACTCACGGATCCGGCCGCCGGCGTGGAAGAACCTCTCCTCGCCACGGCGCCACGCCACGAGCGACGGGTCGGTCGAGGCCTCGGTGTCGCGCGCAGTCTCCGCATAGAGCGTGCGGTCGTGCGCGGCGATCGGGTCGTGCACCTCGCCGGACACGTCCCGGTGCACCGTCACCCAGGTGGCCCGGTCGGGATTGGCCTGGCCCTCGAGCCGGGGCACGATGTCCTGCTCGTGCTCCAGCGAGAGGACGCGCACGGAGGGTGGAATCGCGAACCGGGCGATGGGTGCGCCGCTGGTCACGACGCGGGTGACGTGGAAGCGGCGGCGGAAGGAGGGGGAGGCGGCGAGTGCCGCGGCGACGATGCCGCCCTGACTGTGCCCGCTGAGCAGGACCGGCTGACCGGCAGGCACGCCCGCCTCCGCCATCGCCGACTCGAGGGCCCGGCGCACCGAGCGCATCGCCGTGGTCGTGTCACCACCCATCAGGTGCAGGTCCCCGGTGAGGTCGAACGGGTTGGTGCCGGCGTGTGGGCTCCACTCCTGGGTGCCCGGGATCTGCGCGATCCACGCCGAGCTGCCGTCCGGCTGTGGGACCTGCACGATGCGGACCCGTGAGTGGGCCCGGTGATCGGTGAGCCCGGCGTCCTGACTGAACAGGTCGGCCAGGTCTCGGGGTGGATGGCTCCCGGGCATCGGATCGACGCGACCCACCTCGCGCGGCGCGTGGTCGTCGAAGGCACCGAACAGTGCACCGCCCGCGATCATCACGGCCACCGCGTCCTCGTAGGAGGTCGGCGGCCAGGGCGCACCCGTCGCTGACGCCGCGCTCCTGACGCCCCACACCGCCCACGGCCCGGCGCCCTCGACGAGGCCCTGCATGAGCTCCGGTGCTGAACCGGCGACCACGTCGGTGATCCACGGGGCCTCGAACAGGCTTGCGCGCCAGAGGTCGTCGGCGTCCTGCGCGAGATCGTCTGCCGCCGCCGACACGCCGGAGCGGAGCAGCAGCCCCTCGAGTGCGTCCTGCGCGGGGTCCGGAAGTGCGTCGTGAAGCCGGTCGCCGAGAACGAGCGCCCCGCCGCCCAGCAGCACCTCCGGCGCCACCGACCCGATCGCGAGCCCGACCCCCCGGACCAGCTCGCCCTGCACCTCGTCGAGGGCCCGGTCGACGGCCGCGTCGACCGCTTCATAGGCCGCTGCGGCCGCCCGCACCGAACGGGCCGTGACCTCGACCCGCAGCGCGATCGCCAGCAGGCCGCCGGGCGCCCCTCCGACGAGGCCGAGCGTGGCGATCGCACGCAGTCCGGTGCGCGGGCTCCACACCACCGATGCCAAGAGTCCCGGGTCCGTCGCCAGGCGTATGCCGGCCAGGCCACCGGTGCGCAGGAGGTCACCGACCCGGTCCAGGTGATCGGCTGCGCGTCGCAGGTCGGCCAGCCCGGCGGTCACCCCGGCTCGGCCGCCACGGACCTCGAGGTCACCCACCGCCGCCCCCACGGCGTCCGCCCAGCTGTGCCGTGAGCCCGGCGAGGACGCGGGCCCGGATCGCGGAGCGACTGACCGGGACGTGGACCACCTCGGTGCCCCGCGCCCAGACCCAGACCCACCCCTCCTCGCTCAGCAACCACGAGGCGAAGGCACACCCCGGCTCCGCCACGTCGCTCACCCGAACGTCCAGCGTCCCGCGCAGGCCGCGGGCCAGGGAGTTGAGGACGCCGAGGGGTTGGCCCTCGCCGAGCTCTGCCGCAGCCGCTTCCCGCAGACCGGTCGCGTCGCAGCGAGCGGCGTCGACCAGCGCGAAGGCACGGGCAACCGGAAGTCGCACGGCCGACCGACCGGAGACCTCGTGGTCGGGTGGGACCAGACCCATGACCGCCTCGACCAGGCGGTCCACGCCCAGCCCGGACAGTCGCAGCCCGGGCAGCGCGCGCAGCGAGGTTCCACCGTCGACCGAGAGCAGCTCGCGCCGCAGGCCCACGACCTCTGCCTCGGCGACGGCGAAGACCCCGAGGAGTCCCCGCCTGCCGGCGCAGGTGCGCAGCTCCAGCGCCGTGGTGGCCTGCGCCACCGTCTCCAGCAGACCCACCGTCACCGCGTCCGCGCCCGGCGGCACCGCCCGCTCCGGCCCGTCGGGCTGGGGTCGACCGTGTGCCGTCCCGTGAATCGGCAACGGACGCACCCAGGCCGGGAGGCCGGGCGCCGGCATCGCCTGCCACCAGCGTCGCCACTCGGACTCGCTGATCAACCGGTGGCGCGGCCGCGCGAGCGGTGCAGCTCCCGGCGCCGCCGTGGCCTGTGTCATCAGCCCACCGCCAGGTGCCGCAGCACCATGAGGTGCTCGTCGACGGATCGCGCGTGGGCCTCGAGCAACCCTGCTGCCTGCTCCAGGTCCTCAACGCAGTTTCGGGTCACCCGCACTTCGTCGGCAAGCACCGCCCGGAACGCGTGTGCGGCGGTCGAGTCCCACTGCACGTGCCCCGCCGCGGACAACGACGTGGCATCCGCCCGCAACGACTCGGCCAACCGCAACGCGTGGCGACGCACCTGTCGAACGTCTTCCTGATCTCCCCACATGACGGCAACGTAGGCCGGGCCGGCAGCCCTCGGGAGGGCCCTCGTGGCCGGTGTGGACGCCGCGACGATCGCGAGCTCGGTTGTGGAGTGTGACCCGTCAGAGGAACGCCCGTGAGGTGGCCATCGCCGGTGCAGCGGCCCGGAGGCCGGCCGGAGGGGGAGGTGGCGAGGTCCGGGCAGCGACGTTCAGCCGATGGCGTGCGACGCGCGCTTGCGACCGAGCAGATGGAAGACCCGGCTCATCCCGCGGTAGGGGTCGCGGCGGCTGGCCTCCAACTCGACGACGGCGATGGCGCGCGCCTCCTCGGCGTCCGCGGCGTCCAGGGCCATCCAGTCGGCGAACAGCCACACGCCATACCAGACCAGTGGTTCGACCTGGTGGGAGCGCAGCCGTTGCGACAGCTCCTCCACCGTGTCGGCTCGCGTGTCGACACCGAGGACCCCGCGCTCACCGGACGCCTCGAACGCCGACAAGGCATCCGACCAACGGCGTTCGAGGGCGGGGCGGATGGCCAGCGTCCGCGCGTTGAGGGCCATCACGGACAGCAGGCCCTCCGCGGCCACGCAGTCGCACAACGCAGCGACCAGCGGGCCGGGATCCTCGACATACATCATCACTCCGTGGCACAGCACGGCGTCGAACCGCCGACCGCCCGTCGCCTCGACGGCGTCCTCACCGCGCGCCTGCACCAGCCGGACCCGGCCACGCACCATCGCAGGCTCTCGCGCCAGGCGCTCCCTCGCCTTGGCCAGCATGGCCGGGGACGGGTCGAGCAGGGTGACGTCGTAACCCTCCCGCGCCAGCGGGACGGACTGGTTGCCGGCACCGCCGCCCACGTCCAGCACGGAGGCCGGGGGCGGGGGAAGCTGTTCGGTCAACTGGTGGTGCAGCACGAAGGTGCGGACCCGCCCCTTCACGGACGGATAGGCCTGGTCCACAAAGGTATCGGCGAGGGACGACCATGCGTCGCCACTGCCCGGCTCGTCCCGGCCACGGGTGCTGTCCCGCGGGTCGTCCCCGGCGCCCGACACGGGTCAGGACTCGAACGCTTCGGCGACCTGCCCGCGGTGGTGTGCCTCGTCATACGCGTAGACCGAGCGTCCCTCGATCCACACCCTCTCGGCGCGCGAGAAGACGTCGAGCGGATCGCCCGACCAGACCACGAGGTCCGCATCCTTGCCCTTCTCGATCGAACCGACCCGGTCGTCGAGGCCGAGCATCCGCGCGGGGTTGATCGTGATGGTGCGTAGCGCCTCGTCCCGGTCGAGCCCCTCCTTGACGGCGAGCGACACCTGGTGGACGAGGAAGTCGATCGAGACGACGGGGTGGTCGGTGGTGATCGCGATGGTGACGCCGGCGTCGTGCAGCTTGCCGGGGTTGGCGAGCGAGCGGCGCCGCACCTCCACCTTGGACCGTGACGTGAACAGGGGCCCGATGACCACCGGGATGTCGCGTTCGGCGAGGTAGCTCGTGATGAGGTGGGCCTCGGTGCCGTGGTTGACGACCAGCCGGTAGCCGAACTCCTCGGACAACCGCACCGCGGTGGCGATGTCGTCGGCTCGGTGGCAGTGCTGGCACCAGGGCAGCTCGCCCGACAGGACCTTCGCCAAGACCTCACGGGTGGGGTCGAAGTCCTCGGTGGAGCCCTTCTTCGCGCGCTTGCGGGCATAGTCCTGGGCGCTGGTGAACGCGTCGCGGATGACGGCCGCCACGCCGAGCCGGGTGGAGGGCAGCACCTTCTTGTCGCCGTAGACCCGTTTGGGGTTCTCGCCGAGCGCGCTCTTGACGCTGCACGGCGAGCGGAACGCCATCTCGTCGACGACCCTGCCCCAGCACTTGACCGCCCCGAGATCTCCGAGCGTCTGCGTCATGCCTGCCACCCTAACGACGCGCCGGTATGCCGTGTGCTCACCAGCGCCGCGCCCCTCGACGAGCCGATCCCGCCGGTGAGAGCCGTGGCCTACCCCCCGTCCGACGGTCTCGCCTCACTCCCTGGCGTCCGCCGACACCGTGTCGCCGCCGCGGCGCACCGCGGCGAGCAGCATGTTGGCCACGTCGACGACCTCGACGTCCTCATAGGCCCCGCCGGTCTGCTTCTCGGTCAGGCCGTCGGACATCATGACCCGGCAGAAGGGGCAGCCGATCGCGATCCGCTCGGCCCCCGTGTCGAGGGCCTCCTGGGTGCGGTTGTTGTTGATCCGGGTGCCCAGCTTCTCCTCCATCCACATGCGGGCGCCGCCGGCGCCGCAGCAGAACGACTTCTCGCGGCTGCGCTCCATCTCGCGCATCACCACGCCGGGGAGGGCGCCGATCAGCTCCCGGGGAGGCGAGTAGACCCCGTTGTGGCGGCCGAGGTAGCACGGGTCGTGGTAGGTGACGATCGACCCGGTCGAGGCGGCGCCGGAGGTGTCGGCCTCGGAGGGCCGGTTGATCGGCACGAGCTTCTTCTCGCGCACCAACCGGTTGAGCAGTTGGGTGTGGTGGACCACCTCGTACCTGCCGCCCACCTGCGGGTACTCGTTCTTGATGGTGTTGAAGCAGTGGGCGCAGGTCACCACGATCTTGGTGGCGCCGACCTCGTTCAGGGTCTCGACGTTCTGCTGCGCCAGCATCTGGAAGAGGAACTCGTTGCCGGCGCGTCGGGCCGGGTCGCCGGTGCAGGTCTCGCCGTCACCCAGCACGGCGAACGAGACGCCCGCCGTGTGCAGCAGCTCGGCGACCGCCCGGGTGGTCTTCTTGGCCCGGTCCTCGTAGGCGCCCGCGCACCCGACCCAGAACAGGTAGTCCACCTCGTCGAGGTTCTCGACATCGGATCCCGCGACCTTGACCTCGAAGGGCAGGTCCTTGGCCCAGTCGAGCCGCGCCCGGGCGGACATGCCCCACGGGTTCTGCTTGTTCTCGAGGTTCTTGAACAGACCGCCCAGCTCGCTCGGGAAGGCGGACTCGATCAGCACCTGGTAGCGGCGCATGTCGACGATCGCGTCGACGTGCTCGATGTCGACGGGGCACTGCTCCACGCAGGCGCCGCAGGTGGTGCACGACCACAACACGTCGGGGTCGATGACCGCTCCGGACGTGCCCTCTCCGAGAGGGTTGTAGGCACCCAGCGGCGCCGACACGTCATACCCCGTCTCGCCCACCAGCGGCAGCTGGGACAGCGTGGCGAGCGCATCCCCGTCCTTGGTCAGCTGGCTGCGGGTCTCCTCGGTCGCCTGCAGCCACGGTGCCTTGGCGTGGGCGTTGTCGCGCAGGGCCATGACGAGCAGCTTGGGCGACAGCGGCTTCTCGGTGTTCCAGGCCGGGCACTGGCTCTGGCAGCGGCCGCACTCGGTGCAGGTGGTGAAGTCCAGCAGCCCCTTCCAGGTGAAGTCCTCGACCTTGCCCACCCCGAGGGCTGCGTCCTCGTCCAGTTCCTCGATGTTCTCGAAGTCGACCGGCTCACCGGCGACCTTGATCGGCTGGAGCTCGGCCAGCGAGGTCCGCCCGTCGGCGTGCCGCTTGAGGAAGATGTTGAAGAAGGCCAGGAAACGGTGCCACGCCACCCCCATGGTCGGGGTCCTCGCGATGGTGATCATCCAGACCATCGAGATCACGATCTTGATCGTCGCGATGACGACGATGGTCGCCTCGACCGCGCCGACGCTCAGCCCGCCGAAGGCCCTGCCGATGAAGAAGGTCAGGGGGAAGTGCAGCGCGCTGGCGAAGCCCTCGCCGCCCGCGTGCGCGAGCGCGTACTCCAACCCGCGCAGCAGCAGGATGCAGATGACGACGCCGAGGATGACCAGCTCCACGAAGTAGGCCTGCCAGAACGTCGATCCGAAGAAGCGGGAGCTCTGCCCGAGCTTGCGAGGGTGCTTGACCTGGCGGATCGTCATCAGCACGAGGATGCCGATCAGGGACAGCCAGGCGATGACCTCGGTCGCCCACTCGAGGGCGAGGAAGTGCCCGAGCAGCGGCAGCGCGAAGTGTGGGTCGAACAACTGCCCGTATGCCGTCACGAGGGTGAAGATCAACAGGCCGAACGACACCATGACGAACCAGTGCGCCGCCGCGACCAGCGGCAGCCGCGCCATCCGGGTGTGCCCGAGGAACTCCCGCACCAGGGTCACGGCGCGGGTCCCCGCATCGTCGGTGCGTCCCGGCTCGGGCTGGCCCACGCGGAAGACCGCCACGAACTGCGCGATCGTCTGGACGAAGAGCGCTACTGCGACGACGGTGATGCCCAGTCCGATGACGAGGGCGACGATCTGCAGGGCTGACATGGGCCGGAGTCTACGGATCGACCACGCTGCAGTCGCCCCCCGGAGTCCCTGTGTGAGCAGCGTCGCGCCCTCGGCGGCTCCCGCAGTGGCGCCGTCGACGATGAGCGCCGCGGACGGCATACGAGCTCGTGGAGGCAGTTTCATAACATGGACTTGGAATAGACATAACGGGACGAAGGTTGCCGTGAGCAGCCCTTTCCGACACGACTCACGAGGCGGTTCGTACATGCCCATCCACGACGACATCACCAGCACGGTCGGCAACACACCGCTGGTCCGGCTCAACCGGATCACCGACGGCGCCGGAGCGACGGTGCTGGCCAAGCTCGAGTCCTTCAACCCCGCCGGCAGCGTCAAGGACCGCATCGGCGTCTCGATCGTGGACGCGGCCGAGGCCGCCGGCGAGCTGAAGGAGGGCGGCACGATCGTCGAGGCGACCAGTGGCAACACCGGCATCGCGCTCGCGCTGGTGGGGGCGGCCCGTGGTTACACCGTGGTGCTGACCATGCCGGACACGATGAGCCAGGAGCGCCGCGGCCTGCTCAAGGCGTACGGCGCGGAGCTGGTCCTCACGCCCGGCTCGGAGGGTATGTCGGGTGCCCTCGCCAAGGCCGAGGAGGTGGCCAAGGAGCGCGGTGGGGTGCTGGCGCGACAGTTTGCGAACCCGGCCAACGTGAAGATCCACCGGGAGACGACCGCCGAGGAGATCTGGAGCGACACCGACGGCGACGTCGACGTGCTGGTCGCCGGGATCGGCACGGGCGGCACCATCACCGGGGTCGGGCAGGTGCTCAAGGAGCGCAAGCCCGAGGTCAAGGTCATTGCCGTGGAGCCGGCCGAGTCGGCCATCCTGTCGGGCAAGCCCGCCGGGCCGCACAAGATCCAGGGCCTCGGCGCCAACTTCGTCCCGGAGATCCTCGACCGCAACGTCTACGACGAGGTGCTTCCGGTCGACGTGGAGGCCTCGGTGCGGTATGCCCGTCGCGCGGCCGCCGAGGAGGGCCTGTTCGTCGGGATCTCCTCGGGCGCGGCGCTCGCGGCGGCCACCCAGGTCGCGGCCCGACCGGAGAACGCGGGCAAGACGGTCGTCGTCGTCCTGCCGGACTTCGGCGAGCGCTACCTGTCCACCATCCTGTTCGCCGACCAGGGCTGACCGGTTGCCGACGATGCTGCGCGTTCCTGCCCCGCTCGCTCGCCGTTCCCGCCTCGGCGGGCTCGGGCGGGCCGTGCGTGGGCTGCGGGAGGACATCGACGCCGCGGTCGAGCGCGACCCCGCGGTGGAGTCGCCGCTCGAGATGACACTCGCGTCCTCCGGCCTGCACGCGGTGTGGGCCCACCGGGTGGCGCACCGCATCTGGCAGCTGCCGGGTGGCCGGCTCCCCGCTCGGCTGCTGTCCCAGCTCACCCGGGCGGTCACCGGTGTGGAGATCCACCCGGCGGCGAGGATCGGCAAGCGGTTCTTCATCGACCACGGGATGGGTGTCGTGATCGGGGAGACCGCCGAGATCGGTGACGACGTGATGATGTACCACGGGGTCACGCTGGGCGGCCGCTCCATGCGGCGGGTCAAGCGGCATCCCACGGTCGGTGACCGGGTGACGCTCGGGGCCGGAGCCCGGGTGCTCGGTCCCGTGGAGATCGGTGACGACGCGCAGATCGGGGCGAACGCGGTCGTGGTCCGGGACGTCCCCGCGGGGGCGGTGGCGACCGGCATACCGGCGCGGGTGCGGTTCCCCGATCCCGGGCAGGATCCCTACGAGCTGATGTTCCGGGATCCCGCCATCTGGATCTGAGGCCGCCCCGAGAAGTTGCTGGGTGAGGGCGTCATGGATGACGCCCTCACCCAGCAACGGTGGGTCGAGTCAGGGCAGCCTGTCGCCGCCTGGCCCGTAGCCGCTCGTGTCGCCGTGCAGCCGTCCGTCGGTGCCGCGGTGGGCCCCGGCTGGCAGGTCCTCGCCGCCGACGCGTGACTTGACCGCGTCGAACGCCGAGCCGGCCGCGGCCGGTGCCTTGTCCTTCACCTTGCTGCTCATGTCGGTGACGGTGGTGTGCACCCGTGGGTTGTGCCACACCTTGCTCGTGCCGCTCTTGATCTGTTCGTAGCGGCCCCGGCCGGCCTTCGCGCCGAGCACGTAGCCCGCGCCGAAGCCGATCAGCAGAGAGACCTTTCCCATGGCTTGTTCCTTCCTGTGCGGAGGATCTTGCTTCCACCCTCACCCTGCCATGATGCGGCGCGTCAAGCACTCCGAGGCATCCGGCTGCCGCCCCGCCGGTCAGCTCGTCAGCTCGCGCGGGCCGGGCTGGTCAGGTCCGCGCGCAGCTTGGTGAGGATCGTGGACAACAGCCGGGACACCTGCATCTGGCTGATCCCCAGCTCGTGACCGATCTGCTCCTGCGTGTAGCCGCCGACGAAGCGCAGGTAGACGATCCTGCGTTCGCGGACGTCGAGGTGTTTCATCGCCGGCCGCAACGACTCCCGCATGTCGATCAGGTCGAAGGCGTCGTCGTCGGCCGGGAGGCGGTCCGCCAGCGAACGGGTGGCGCTGTGGGTGGACGGGGCATCCAGCGAGATGGTGGCCGACAGGTGCTGGGCGAGGTGGGCCTGGTCGACCGCGTCGGCGCCGACGTGAAGGGCCTCGGCGAGTTCCTTGCGGCTCGGTTCCCGTGCCAGCACCTGGCCGAGTTCCTCCTCGCACGACCGCATCTCGCGTTGCAACTCCTGCAGGCGACGGGGCGGGCGCACCCCCCAGGCATGGTCGCGGAAGTGGCGCTTGATCTCGCCCGCGATGGTGGGGGTGGCGTAGGCGCTGAAGCTCGACCCCCGCCCCGGCCGGTAGCCGATCACGGCCTTGCACAGCGCGAGCCGGCCCACCTGGACCAGGTCCTCCCACTCCAGGCCTCGGCCTCGGTAGCGAGAGGCGATCGACTCGACGAGCCCCAGGTTGAGCACCGCGATCCGGTCGCGCAATCGCTGTATGACGTCTGGGTCCGTCTCCGACTGGAGCCGCTGGAGCAGGTCCTCGGCCTCCGACCCTGCGGGATCGGGGTGGGTCAGGACGAGCCGGGAGATCGTCGGGCCGGTACGGGTCTGGGAAGCAGCACACCTCTGCATGGCGAGTCCTGAGGACAGGGAATGGCCGACGCTGCTGGACCGTGGTTCTTTCTGATGAAACCACTGCGCGGGTCCTCTGACAAGCCTTCGTGTGCCGCGTCGATCGCGTAACGTGAGGTGGTGCCGCCAGCCGTTGGCGTCGCGACCACCGGAGGTGATGCGTGGATGCCCGTCGATGACGGTGAGGGGGCGCACAGCTCGTCGGAGGCCCACGACGACCGGAACGGTGTCACCAGGACGCTTCGGGAGCTCGCGCGGATCTTCCACGCCCGGGAGCACATCGACGAGGTGTTGCGCAGCCTCGTGCAGGCGGCGGTGCTGGACGTGCCGGCCGCCGACTACGCAGGGATCACGATGATCTCGCCGCGGGCGATCAGCACACCTGTGGCGACCGGCCCCATGGCCGAGAAGCTCGACGCGATCCAGTACGCCACGGGCGAGGGGCCGTGCCAGTCGCTTGCTCCCGACCAGCAGATCGTGAAGGTCGACGACCTGTCGCAGGACACGAGGTGGCCGGAGTTCTCGGCTCTCGCGGGGGAGCTGGGCGTCCGGTCGATCCTGTCGATCAAGCTCTTCGTCGAGGGAGACAGCACCGGCTCCCTCAACCTCTACTCGGGGCGTGCGGCCGCCTTCGACGAGGAGGCGGAGAGTGTGGGACTGCTGCTGGCGTCGCACGCAGCAGTGGCCATGGTGGGGGCACGGACCGAGGCGGAGCTTCGCGCGGCCCTGACGACGAGGGACATCATCGGACAGGCCAAGGGCGTTCTGATGGAGCGCTACAGGATCGACGGCGACGACGCCTTCGCGCTGCTTGTGAAGGGTTCACAGGCCACGCAGCGCAAACTGCGCGAGGTCGCGGAGATGGTGGCCCTCACCGGAGAGGACCCGGACCCCCGGCAACATCGTCGGCGCTGAGGTGCGGCAAGCGTTTCAGTTCGGCGTCATCGGGGCACTCAACGCAATACGGGTCCTGGGCACCCGGGAGTTCATCGACCCGAGCCCCGGCTGCTTCAACCCAGAGGCGCCGGGGCGCCCCGGGCCGGCGGGCAGTGGGTCGCGCCCGTGCGGGTGGCCGCTGCGGTGGGGGTGCCGATACGGTGGCCTCTGCTCACCGGTCTCGTCCTTCCGGTGGCCAGGAGGGCTCGCATAGTGGCCTAGTGCGGCGGTCTTGAAAACCGCTAGGCGGGCAACCGTCTCGTGGGTTCGAATCCCACGCCCTCCGCTTCATGACCTGCAGAAAAGGCCCCTGACCTGCACAGATGAAGTGTCAGCGGCGGGTGTCATCCGGGGCTGCCGAAGCGGCACGATTGCCTACGGGGCCCTGACCTGCTTGTTCCCGTGGAGGGTTCCTGTTGCGGGAGGACCGGATGTCGACGGCGCTCGAAGATTGGACAGTTTCGGCGGTGAAAAGTGAACACTCGACCATTGGAGTGTGATCACTTTGG
>NZ_SWMA01000016.1:0-89100 GCF_005222685.1 Segeticoccus rhizosphaerae | reverse complement strand
GCCGTCACCGGACTCACCACATCACTGGTCACACCCGACTCGGCGTCAACATACTCGCCACCGACAAAACTACGCAGGACCCGGGGACTCGTGCTCACGACATACTCCTCATTCGGTGTGACTACTCGCGCTTCGGACGGGCCCAACGGCGTGATGCCCGTGTCGGGAATCATAGGGCTGTCTCTGGCGATTTCAACACCCTGCCCCCAATTTTCCTGCGAAATCAGTATAGCGATCGACCGACGACCCACTGATTCAGTGGCCCGGGCACTTGCCAAGACGGACGAAGCACGGCACCATCGGGGACGTGA
This sequence comes from Segeticoccus rhizosphaerae, assembly GCF_005222685.1. Lineage (NCBI taxonomy): Bacteria > Bacillati > Actinomycetota > Actinomycetes > Micrococcales > Intrasporangiaceae > Segeticoccus > Segeticoccus rhizosphaerae. Next base: position 88,789 of record NZ_SWMA01000016.1, on the reverse strand, counting down.
GTCCTCGCAGCGCGGCGCCGGAGACCCGGCGCGACAGGGACCGTCGGGTCAGTCCGGGCGGCGGGCTCGACGACGTCGCGAAGGCGATCATCGAGCACCTCCAGAACGACGGCCGGCAGTCCTACAGCGCCATCGCCAAGGACGTCGGCCTGTCCGAGGCGGCGGTGCGCCAGCGCGTGCAGCGTCTGCTGGACGCCGGGGTCATGCAGATCGTCGCCGTGACCGATCCCCTCCAGATCGGCTTCCACCGACAGGCCATGATCGGTCTGCAGGTGGACGGTGAGCTCGAGACGGTGGCTCGTCGCCTGACGGAGCTGCCCGAGGTCGCCTACGTCGTCACCACCGCGGGCAGCTTCGACCTGATGATCGAGGTGGTCTGCGAGGACGACGACCAATTGCTCGAGCTGCTGTCCGGCCGGATCAGGAACCTGGCCGGGGTGCGCAGCACCGAGACGTTCGTCTATCTGAAACTCAACAAGCAGCACTACAACTGGGGTACTCGATGACCACTGAACCAGCTCCCGTCTCCGCTCCCTCCCAGGATGACCGCACCCCGGCAGGCACGAAGTATGCCGATGCCGCGCGGGCCCACCTGTGGGGCCACTTCACGCGGCAATCCACCTACGAGCCCACCTCGGCCGGAGGCGCGGGCGGCAACGTGCCGATCATCGTCAGGGGGGACGGCGCCCACATCTTTGACGACCGCGGCCGCAAGTACATCGACGGCCTCGCCGGCCTGTTCACCGTCCAGGTCGGACACGGCCGCCGCGAGCTCGCCGAGGCCGCGGCCAAGCAGGCCGAGCAGCTCGCCTACTTCCCGCTGTGGTCCTACGCCACTCCCCCGGCCATCGAGCTGGCCGAGCGGCTCTCGGCGCAGGCTCCGGGCGACCTCAACCGGGTCTTCTTCACCACCGGTGGCGGGGAGGCGGTCGAGAGCGCCTGGAAGCTGGCCAAGCAGTACTTCAAGCTCACCGGCAAGCCGGGCAAGCACAAGGTGATCAGCCGTGCGGTGGCCTACCACGGCACCCCGCAGGGCGCCCTGTCGATCACCGGGATCCCTTTTGCCAAGGCGCCGTTCGAGCCGCTCGTGCCCGGCGCCTTCAAGGTCCCCAACACCAACATCTACCGCGCCGACGAGTCGCTGCGCGACGACCCGAAGCACTTCGGGCGCTGGGCTGCCGACCGCATTGCCGAGGCGATCGAGTTCGAGGGCCCCGAGACGGTCGCGGCCGTCTTCCTCGAGCCGGTGCAGAACTCCGGCGGCTGCTTCCCGCCGCCCCCCGGCTACTTCGACCGGGTCCGGGAGATCTGTGACGAGTATGACGTGCTGCTCGTCTCCGACGAGGTCATCTGTGCCTTCGGCCGGATCGGCTCGATGTTCGCCAGCACCGACTTCGGCTACGAGCCCGACATCATCACCTGCGCCAAGGGCCTGACCTCGGGCTACTCGCCGCTCGGCGCGATGATCGCCACCGACCGGCTGTTCGAGCCGTTCCAGGGTGGGGACACGGTGTTCGCCCACGGCTACACCTTCGGTGGGCACCCCGTTTCGGCAGCGGTGGCGATGGCCAACCTGGACATCTTCGACCGCGAGCACCTCAACGACCACGTCAAGCACGAGGCACCGAACTTCCGGGCCACGCTCGAGAAGCTGCTCGACCTGCCGATCGTCGGCGACGTGCGCGGCGAGGGGTTCTTCTACGGCATCGAGCTGGTCAAGGACAAGGAGACGCGCGAGACCTTCGACGACGACGAGGCGGAGCGGCTGCTGCACGACTTCGTCAGCCCGGCGCTGTGGGAGGCCGGCATCTACTGCCGCGCCGACGACCGTGGCGACCCGGTCATCCAGCTGTCGCCGCCGCTGATCATCGGCCAGACCGAGTTCGACGACATCGAACAACGGCTGCGTGGCGTGCTCACCGAGGCCTGGAAGCGGCTCTGAGCGGCGACGAAGAGCGGCGAGGATGGAGCGAAGCGACCTGCCGCCAAGGAGCGCGACCATCGACTCTGAGCTGACCGACGAACGACGTGCGGGACCGCGCGGGACCGCCTGTCCCGCGCGTCCTGTGCTGCCCTGAGGAGACGGTATGACGGTGCTGCCCCTGTGGTGGGACGAGGCCTCGGGGACCCCTCCCCTCGGGCCGGACCGGCACGCGCTGACGACGGACACCGAGGTCGACGTCTGCGTCGTCGGTGCGGGCTACACCGGTCTGTGGACGGCCTACTACCTGCTCGAGGCCGACCCGTCCCTCCAGGTCCTGGTCCTCGAGCAGGAGCGGGCGGGCTTCGGGGCGAGCGGCCGCAACGGTGGCTGGGTCTCCGCGCTCTACCCGGTCAGCCCGGCCCGGCTGGCCCGTGACCACGGCGAGGCGGCGGCGCGCGACCAGCACGCCGCACTCCGGGAGAGCGTGACCGAGGTCGGCCGGGTGGCCGCGGACGAGGGCATCGACTGCGGCTTCCGCCAAGGTGGCACCGTGGTCGTCGCCCGCGGCAGGGCACAGGCCGCACGGGCCCGGGAGGAGGTCGCCGAGGCACAGCACTGGGGTCTGGGAACGACCTGGCTGGAGGCGGACGCCGCTCGCGAGCGCCTCGCCGTGACCGGACTGCTCGGAGCGACCTACAACCCGCACTGCGCCCGCGTGCACCCCTACCGGCTCGCCCGCGGCCTCGCGAGCGCGGTGGAGGATCGTGGCGGCACGATCCGGGAGCACACCCCGGTCGCACGGATCTCGCCCGGCCGGGTCGAGACCGTGCAGGGGCCGGTGGTCCGTGCACGGCACGTCATCCGGGCCACGGAGGCGTGGACCTCCCGGCTGCCCCGCCACCGGCGCACCATCGCCCCGGTCTACTCCCTCATCGTCGCGACCGAGCCGTTGCCCGAGACGACCTGGGCCGAGATCGGGCTGGCCGAGCGCGAGACGTTCAGCGAGCACCGCCACGTCATCGTCTACGGCCAGCGGTCGGTGGACGACCGGCTGGTCTTCGGCGGCCGCGGTGCGCCCTACCACTTCGGCTCCGGCATCCGCCCCGAGTTCGACGGCGACGCCGCGGTCTTCGAGACGCTGCGCACGGCGTTGCGCGAGATGCTCCCGGCGCTCGGAGGAGCGCGCTTCACCCATGCCTGGGGCGGTCCGCTCGGCATCGCCCGCGACTGGCACCCCAGCGTCGGCCACGACCCGGCGACCGGACTCGCCTGGGCGGGGGGCTACGTCGGCGACGGCGTGGCCACGACCAACCTCGCCGGGCGCACGCTGGCCGACCTGGTGACCGGACGGCATACCAGCCTGACCTCGCTGCCCTGGGTCGACCACCGCTCCCGCGCCTGGGAACCGGAGCCGCTGCGGTGGCTCGGCATCAACGCGGGACTGCGCCTCGCGGGTCTCGCGGACCACGAGGAGCGCCTCACCGGACGCCCGGCCCGCCTCGGACGCGCCCTGTCCCTGCTCACGGGTCACTGATCGGTGGCGATGTCACACAGGACCACCTCGGACGGGGCCGCGCGGGGTACCGAGGCGGACGGCACCGGGGCGCCGCCGGAGCAGGCTGGCCACCGGATACGGTGAAGCGCATGGTCACTGCTCCCGCCGACAGCCTGCCCACGGTCGTCCGTGGCATCACGTCGACCGCCGTGGACCTGCTGCAGGACCGGTTGCCGGGCTTCCTCACCGGGCTCTACCTGCACGGGTCGCTCGGCTTCGGGGAGTTCTTCGACGGCAGCGACATCGACTTCGTCGCCACGACCAGCCGACGGCCCGACGCGGCGGACGTAGCGGTGCTGCACGCCATTCACACCGAGCTCGAGACGGCACATCCCGGCACCCACTTCGACGGCTTCTACGTGCTGGCCTCCGACCTGGCGTCGCCCCCCGGCGTATGTCCGGCTGTCCCCGGCACCAGCGCCGGGCTGTTCACGGTGAGCAACCACCCCGACATCATCCTCGCCACCTGGCACGAGCTGGCCCGCCACGGCATCACCGTCTTCGGCCCCGACCTGTCGACCGTGGACATCCACACCGACGACACGGCGCTGCGGGCCTACACGATCGAACACCTGACGACCTACTGGCGCGGGCAGGTTGAGTCGATGGCGGTCCACCCGCAGGAGTCCGCGGTGCCCGAGGCCACCGCGTGGGGTGTGCTCGGCACTGCCCGGCTCCGCCACCGGCTCGAGACGGGAGAGATGGCCTCCAAGAGCGTGGCCGGACGGCACGCCCTGGACCACATGGACGCGCAGTGGCGACCGATCCTGGAGGAGGCGCTCGCGATCCGTGAGGGTCCCGGCCCGACCGCCGCCTACGCCGACGACCCCGCGCGGCGTCGCCAGGACACCATGGCGTTCATGTCCGCCGTGATCCACGAGGCCGACCCGGCCCTGCGCTGAGCCGGCCTCGGCCCCACCCCGCGCTCTGCCACCGCGACTCCCCCTCGCTCGTGGGGAAGGTGAGCTCAGGGGCGGCGCAGCACCGGGCGCAGGTCCTCGAGCACGGCCGGGTCCTCGATGGTGCTCGGCACCGTGGCCGCGTCGCCGTCGGCGATCTGGCGCATCGTCTTGCGCAGGATCTTGCCCGACCGGGTCTTGGGCAGGGCCGCCACCACGTCGACCTGCCGCAACGCCGCCACCGCGCCGACCTCCGACCGCACGCGCTGCACCAGCTCGTCGCGCAGCGCCTCCAGGGCGCCGTCGGCCGCCACGTCGATGCCGCTCTTGAGCACCACCAGGGCCCGTGGCACCTGGCCCTTGAGCTGGTCGGCCACCCCGATCACCGCGCACTCGGCCACGGACGGATGGCCCGCGAGCGCGGCCTCGATCGACCCGGTCGACAGCCGGTGGCCCGCCACGTTGAGCACGTCGTCGGTGCGGCCCATCACGAACAGGTAGCCGTCCTCGTCGAGGTAGCCACCGTCGCCGGTGAGGTAGTGGCCGTCGTGAGCTGCGAGGTAGGACGAGACGTAGCGGTCGTCGTCCTGCCACAGCGTCGGCAGCGTGCCGGGGGGCATCGGCAGTCGCAGGCAGATGGCGCCTTCGGTCCCGGGCGGCACAGGCTCACCGCGCTCGTCGAGCACTCGCACGTCATACCCCGGCACCGGAACGGTCGGCGATCCCGGCTTGATGGGAAGCTGCTGCAGACCCATCGGGTTCGCGGCGATCGGCCACCCGGTCTCGGTCTGCCACCAGTTGTCGACGACGGGCAGCCGCAGCCGCTCCACCGCCCACGTGTAGGTGTCCGGGTCGAGCCGCTCCCCCGCGAGGAAGAGGGTCCGCAGCGAGGAGATGTCGTGCCCCTCGAGCAGCTCGCCCTCGGGGTCCTCCTTCTTGACCGCCCGGATGGCCGTGGGCGCTGTGAACAGGCCAGCCACGCCATACTGCTCGACGATCCGCCAGAAGGCTCCGGCGTCCGGGGTGCCCACCGGCTTGCCCTCGTAGAGCACCGTCGTGCACCCGGTCAGCAGGGGCGCGTAGACGATGTAGGAGTGGCCGACCACCCAGCCCACGTCGCTGGCGGTGAACCACACGTCGCCGGGCTGCATCCCGAACAGGTTGCCCATCGACCACCGCAGCGCCACCGCGTGCCCACCATGGTCGCGCACGATGCCCTTGGGCCGCCCCGTGGTGCCGGAGGTGTAGAGGATGTAGAGCGGGTCGGTGGCCGCGACGGGGACGCACCCTGCGGGTGCCACCAGGTCGGGGTGCATCACGTCCGACCACGCCACGTCGCGGTCGGTCAGCTCGACGGTCAGCTGCTCGCGCTGCACGATGATGCACCGCTCCGGCTTGTGCGACGAGCGCTCGATCGCCTCGTCCAGCATCGGCTTGTAGGGGATCACCCGGCTGCGCTCGATGCCGCAGCTCGCGGACACGACCACCTTCGGCGCGGCGTCCTCGATCCGTGCGGCGAGCTCCGCCGGAGCGAAGCCGCCGAAGACGACCGAGTGGATGGCGCCGATCCGGGCGCACGCCAGCATCGCGATGACCGCCTCGGGCACCATCGGCAGGTAGATGACCACGCGATCGCCCTGCCCGACGCCGAACCCGCGCAGCGCCCCGGCGAACCGGGCCACGAGGTCCAGCAGCTCGGCGTACGTGTAGGTGGCGGTCGTGCCGGTCACCGGGCTGTCGTGGATCAGGGCCGGCTGGTCGGCGCGCCCGGCGATGACGTGCCGGTCGAGCGCGTTGTAGCAGGTGTTGAGGGTGGCGCCGGTGAACCAGCGGTAGAACGGCGGCCGGCTCGCGTCGAGGATCGTGGTCGGCTTGCGGATCCAGTCGATCCCCTCGGCCGCCTGCGCCCAGAACCCGTCGGGGTCCTCGAGGCTGCGCCGATGGGCCCGCGCGTATGCCGTGTCGTAGGCCGTGTCGTCTGCCGTCCCGTGTGCGCCGTCACTCATGCCCCGCATCCTGTCGCGAATGCCACCACGTGCGCCAGAGCCGCAGCGGGGAGGATCCGTGGGGCCGGGACCCCGCGGATCCTCCCCGCAGGGAACCTCGTTACCGGCAGGAGCCGAAGTCCCGCGCCGGAGCGACCGTGCTGCCCTGCCGGTGCTGCACGGCGGGGGTGGCGCCAGCAGACCCAGCCCCCTGCACCAGGCCGCTGGCCAGCCCCGCTCCTGCAGCCCACACGGAGACCGCCCGTGCAGCAGCCAGTCCGCTCGTCCCCGTCGACGCCACCGCGGTCCCACCGGTGGCGAGCGCCGCCGCCGCGAGCACGGCCGCGCCGGTCAGCCCGCCGGTGGTGCGCAGCCTGATCGGTGCCACGACGTTGCCTCCCGACTGACGGTGTCCGCGACGCGTCCACGCCACCACCTCCACAGACGCACGACCCGGCGCGAGGGTTGGCGGTCGCGGATCACGTTCCGGTCACTTCCCGGCCGGCTGCCAAGGCATGATGCAGGCATGCCGACCGAGATCGACACCCTGACCGCGCTCGACCGTGCGCTTGCCGACCGCGCGAGCCTGGCCGGGCTCCGGCTGCAGGACCTGGACCTGCGCGCCCGCGAGGAGCAGCTCCTCGCCCTGGACGACTTCGAGGGGCTCGTCGTGCTCGGCGGCGAGCTGTCGCCCCGGCTGGAGCACCACCTGCGGCTCGGCCGGGCGATCATCTTTCCGACCGGACCGCGCTGTCCGGTCGACCCCTATCGCGCCCGGCTCTACACGCCGCACGAGCTCTACGAGGGGCTCGACCGGGAGGGCTACGCGGCGACGCCGGACAGCCGCGCCTACCGCTGGTCACTGGACACCGCGACGCGGCACGACGCCTTCGTGAGCCTGCTGCGGGCCATCCATGACGACTCCATCGGCGACGCCCTCGACGAGCTGGTCGCCGGCCGCCGCGTGGTGGGCGTCATGGGTGGGCACGCCGTCGAGCGTGGTTCGCAGCAGTATGCCGCCGCCGCGCGCCTCGGTCACGCGCTGGCCGAGGCGGATCTGCTGGTGGCCACCGGAGGCGGGCCGGGAGCGATGGAGGCGGCCAATCTGGGCGCCTACTGCCGCACCCACGACCGGCTCGACGCGGCCCTGGCGGCGCTGGCGGCGGTGCCGTCCTTCCTCCCGGACGTCGGCGCCTGGGCCGCGGTCGCCCTGGACGTGCGCGACGAGATCGTCCGAGACGGCGGCCCGGCCCGGAGCGTCGGCGTGCCGACCTGGTTCTACGGCCACGAGCCGCCGAACGTGTTCGGCGACGGGATCGCGAAGTTCTTCTCCAACGCCCTGCGCGAGGACGGCCTGCTGGCCCGGTGCAACGCCGGCGTGGTCGTGCTGCCCGGCGCGGCCGGCACGGTGCAGGAGATCTTCCAGGCGACGACCCGGCTCTACTACGGCGTCGGCGTTAACCTGGCCCCGCTCGTGCTGGTCGGACGTGACCACTGGAGCAGCGCCATACCGGTGTGGCCGACGCTGGAGGCCCTCGGTGCGCAGCGGGAGATGGCACAGGTGGTGCACCTGGTCGACTCGCTCGACGAGGCCGTGCAGCTGTTGACCGCCTGAGACTTCCGTCGCGGCAGGAGCCGGTTCAGGCGGTGGCCGCGGCGAGCTGGCCGCAGGCGCCGTCGATGTCGGAGCCGCGGGTGTCACGGATCGTCGTCGGTATGCCGAGTCCGCGCAGCCGCCGCACGAACTCGTGCTCGACCTTCGGCTCGGAGGCGGTCCACTTCGACCCCGGGGTGGGGTTGAGCGGGATCGGGTTGACGTGCACCCAGCCGCGGCCACGCCGGTTCAGCTTCTTGCCGAGCAGCTCGGCACGCCAGGCCTGGTCGTTCATGTCGCGGATCAGGGCGTACTCGATGCTGACGCGTCGCCCGGTCGCCTCGAAGTAGCGGTGGGCCGCGTCGATCGCCTCATCGACCTTCCAGCGGGTGTTGATCGGCACCAGCTCGTCTCGCAGCTCGTCGTCGGGTGCGTGCAGCGACAGGGCAAGGGTGACCGGCACGCCCTCCTTGGCCAGCCGGTCGATCGCCGGGACCAACCCGACGGTGGACATGGTGATGCCGCGTGCCGACATGCCGAGGCCGTCCGGGGACGGGTCGGTCATCCGGCGGATCGCCCCGATGGCGGCCCGGTAGTTGGCCAGGGCCTCCCCCATGCCCATGAACACCACGTTGGAGACCCGCAGCGGCGAGTCCTCGGGTCCGCCGGAGAGCTGGCCGCTGCGCAGCAGCCGCGCCGAGTGCACGACCTGCTCCACGATCTCGGCGGTCGACATGTTGCGGGTCAGGCCGCCCTGCCCGGTCGCGCAGAACGGGCAGTTCATGCCGCAGCCGGCCTGGCTCGAGATGCAGATGGTCACCCGCTTGGGGTAGCGCATCAGCACGCTCTCGACCAGGGCACCGTCGTGCAGCCGCCAGACCGACTTGATGGTGGCGCCGCGGTCGGCCTCGAGGGTGCGCACCGGGGTGATGAGCCGCGGCAGCATGCCGCTCACCAGCTCGTCGCGGATCGCCTTGGGCAGGTCGGTCATCTCGTCGGCCGACCCGACGAGCCGCTCGAAGTAGTGCGTCGACAGCTGCGTCGCCCGAAAGCCCGGCATGCCGAGGGCCTCCACCGCGCTCCTGCGCTCGGCCGGATCGAGGTCGGCCAGGTGCTGCGGCGGCTTGCCCCGTCGGGGTGCGGCGAAGGTCAGCTGACCGGGCACGGGTCGCGCGGTGGACGGTGTGGGCAGGCTGACGGGAGCGGGAGTGTCTGGCATGGCGCGTCCAGTGTCTCAGTGGCCCGGCCCGGCGGCCAAACCCTCAGCTGCCGAGGAAGACCGCGAACAGCACCCAGGCGACCGGTGCGGCGAAGACCAGGGAGTCGAGCCGGTCCATCACGCCACCGTGCCCGGGGAGGATGTCGCCCATGTCCTTGATGCCCAGGTCGCGCTTGAGCAGCGACTCGCCCAGGTCGCCGACGGTCGCGGCGACGACGATCGCGACGCCGAGCAGGACGCCACCCCACCACGGCCCGTCGAGGGCGAGGACCATGCAGACGACGGCCACCACGACGCACGTGACGACCGAACCGGTGAAGCCCTCCCATGACTTCTTGGGGCTGACCGACGGTGCCATGGGGTGGCGGCCCTTGACCACACCGACGGCGTAGCCGCCGATGTCGCTGCTCACGGTGACCAGGACGAAGACGAAGATCCGCCACGCGCCGTCGTCGGCGGCGAGCATCAGCGCCGCGAACCCGGCGAGCAGCGGGGCGTACCCGGCGACGAGGAAACCCGCAGCGACGTCCTTCGCTGCCCCTGCCAGCCCGTCGGCGGCACGCCAGAGCAGCACGGCCACCCCGGTCATCGCAAAGGTGAGCGCGAGCGCGTCTCCGCCCCCGTAGTAGGCGGCCGGGAGCATGACCAGCGCCCCGAGCACGGTCGGCACCAGCGGTGCCTTGATCCGTCCCTGAGCGAGGCCGCCGTGCAGCTCCCACACCCCCACCGCGACCGCCAGGGTCGCGAGGATGAGGAAGGCCTCCTTCCAGAACGCCAGGCTGAGGATGACGAGGGCCGCCAGCGTGGAACCCACCCCGATGGCCGCGGGCAGGTTGCGGCCCGCTTTGGGCGTCCGTGCCGCTGCGGCAGCCTTCGCGGCCCGCCGCTCGCTGCCGGTGGGATGGGGAGTGTTGTCCATGATCGATCTGGCCGCCAGGGGCTCAGACCTCGAGCAGCTCGGCTTCCTTGCCCTTGAGGACCTCGTCGACCTGCTCGACGAACTTCTTGGTCAGGACCTCGAGCTCCTTCTCGGCGCGGGTGCCCTCGTCCTCGCCGATCTCCTTGTCCTTGACCGCGCGGTCCATCTCCTCCTTGGCCCGGCGGCGGATGTTGCGGATCGAGACCCGGGCCTCCTCCGCCTTGTGCCGCGCCAGCTTGATGTAGTCCTTGCGGCGCTCCTCGGTCAGCTGCGGCAGGATCACCCGGATCTGGTTGCCGTCGTTGCTCGGGTTGACGCCGAGGTCGGACTCGCGCAGCGACTTCTCGATCGCGGTCATCGACGACTTGTCGAACGGCGCGATGAGCACCGTCCGGGCCTCCGGCGTGTGGAACGACGCCAGCTGCTGCAGCGGGGTCGGGGCGCCGTAGTAGTCGACGAGCAGCTTGTTGAACATCGCCGCGTTGGCCCGACCCGTGCGGATCGTCGCGAAGTCCTCCTTGGCGACCTCGAGGGCCTTGTCCATCTTCACCTCGGCCTCGAGCAAGGTCTCCTCAAGCATCAGATCTCCTTCGTGCGTGGGCGGCAACGCATCAGTGGGCTGGCAGGCCTGCGGCAGTCACGGCGGTCAGCCCGCCGTGACCAGTGTCCCGATCCTCTCACCTCGGACGGCACGAGCGATGTTGCCCTCGCCCTCCATGCCGAAGACCAGCATCGGCAGCTTGTTCTCCATGCAGAGGCTGAACGCCGCCGCGTCGACCACCCGCAGGCCCTGCTGCAGCGCGTCCTGGTAGGACACCTGGTCCAGCTTCGTCGCGTCGGGGTGGGTGTGGGGGTCGGCGGTGTAGACGCCGTCGACGCCGTTCTTGCTGATCAGCACCGCGTCGCACTTGATCTCCAGGGCCCGTTGGGCCGAGACGGTGTCGGTGGAGAAGAACGGCATGCCTGCACCCGCGCCGAAGATGACGACCCGCCCCTTCTCGAGGTGCCGGATCGCGCGCCGCGGGATGTAGGGTTCGGCCACCTGGCCCATCGTGATCGCGGTCTGCACGCGCGTGTCGACGCCGTCCTTCTCGAGGAAGTCCTGAAGCGCGAGGCAGTTGAGCACAGTGCCGAGCATGCCCATGTAGTCGGCGCGGGTGCGGTCCATGCCCCGCTGCTGCAGCTCCGCGCCGCGGAAGAAGTTGCCACCGCCCATGACCACGGCGACCTCGACGCCGTCGTTGACGGCCTCGGCGATCTGGCCCGCAACACCACGCACGACATCCGGGTCCAGCCCGACGTGGCCGCCGCCGAACACCTCGCCAGAGAGCTTGAGCAGGACGCGCTTGTACCTCGGGTGCAAGGGATTGGTGGTCAAGGAGAACCTCCGTGCAGTACGCAGATGCGGTCGCTCGATCCTGCCATACGGCCGGCGGACGGTGTCGCGTGGTCTTCGCCGGCACCCACCGCAGGAGCCGCGCCGCTCGGGCTCGGTGAGCACCCGGCATACGGTGTCGGGGTGAGACGTACGTGGGTCTACTTCGTGGCCTGCGCCGTGGTCTACGACCTGGTCTGGATCTGGCAGGCGGTGCTGCTGCCGCTGCGCGTGCCGCGGCACTGGGGCGCTGCGGGGACTCCCGACCGGTTCGGCTCGCGCACGGAGGCTCTGGCGCAGTCGGCCCTGCTCGGGCTCGGCCTGCTCGGGCTGTTCATCGTGCTGGGCTGGGCGGTGACACAGGCCCCGCTGGAGCGCCTGCCGGTGCGGGCGCTGCAGGGCTGGTCGCGGCCGGAACGACGGGGACTGCGGCGCTCGCTGATGGAGGACCTGTGGGCGCTGGGTGCGGTCACCGTGCTGGCCGCGGCGGTGCGCGAGGTCGTCATGCTCCCCGACCTGCGCTCGGCCTCGAGCGGGCTCGCGGTCCTGGCGCTGCTGCTGCTGTGGCTCGTGGTGCTGGGCGCCTGGTGCGTGGGCGCCTACCGCAGCCGGTATGCACGTCCGGTCACCCCGCCCGCGAGGCGTCGGGACACGAACGCGGCCCGACCCCCTCGGTAGGGGTCGGGCCGCTCTCGTGTCATCGGGCGGTGGTCAGGCCGCCCGCCGCTCTAGGATCCGACGCGGAACCGAGCGAACCCGGTCACCTCGGCGCCCGCGTCCTTGACGACCTGGGCGACGCTCTTCTTGGCATCCTTGGCGAACGGCTGGTCGAGCAGCACGTTCTCCTTGAAGTAGCCGTTGACCCGACCCTCGATGATCCTGGGCAGGGCCTGCTCCGGCTTGCCCTCCTCCTTGGCCGTGGCCTCGGCGACCCGGCGCTCGTTCTCGACCGTCTGGGGGTCGATCTCGTCGCGGGTGAGGACGGACGGGCTGAACGCGGCGACGTGCATCGCCACGTCTCGGGCGGTCTGCGCGTCGCCGCCGTTGACGGCCACGAGGACACCGATCTGCGCCGGCAGGTCGGGGCTGGTCCGGTGCAGGTAGGACACCACGGTGTCCCCCTCGAGCCGGGCCACCCGACGGACCTCGATCTTCTCGCCGATCGTCGCGTTGGCGTCGTCGAGCACGTCCTTGACCGTCTTGCCGTCGAGCTCGCTCGCCAGCAGGGACTCCGCGTCGGCGGCCTTGACGGCCACGGCCTGCGCGAGGACCTGGTCGGCCAGCGCGAGGAACTTCTCGCCCTTGGCCACGAAGTCGGTCTCGCAGTTGACCTCGACCAGCGTGCCGACGCCACCCTCGGCCTGCGCCGCGACCAGCCCGTTGGAGGCCGTGCGACCCTCGCGCTTGGTCACGCCCTTGAGGCCCTTGACCCGGAGGATCTCGGTGGCCTTGCCGTGGTCGCCGTCGGCCTCGTCGAGGGCCTTCTTGACGTCCAGCATGCCGGCACCGGTCTGCTCACGCAGGGCCTTGATGTCGGCGGCGGTGTAGTTCGCCATGGTGCTACCCACTCTCTCTCGTGACTGCGCGCCGGAGGCGATCTGGAGGGATCGGTCCGGCGCGCAATCGTGCGCTGTCAGCGTGTGTGTCCGGGCCTCAGGCGCCCGGTGCCTTGAAACCGGCGGCCTCGGCGGCCTCGGCGGTGCGGAACCACACCTCGGCGGACGTCTGGTCGTACCACTGCGAGTCCGTGGTGTGGTACTTCATCGAGCCGGCGTTGCCCTTGACCGTGAAGCCCTCCGGCCCGCTGCCGTCCGCCAGCGGTGCGGCCGAGTCGGGGCCGTAACCACCGTCGGTCGCAGCCGGGGTCTCCGGTGCGGCCTCGACGGGAGCCTCAGTGGCCGGAGCCTCAGTGGCCGGAGCCTCAGTGGCCGGAGCCTCGGCGGCCGGCGACTCGGCGGCCGGCGACGCGGTGGCGGGAGCATCGGTCGCGGCCGGGGCCTGGGCGGTCTGGGTGGCCTCGGCAGGGGCGCCGGGGGCGGTCGCATCGGCGGCAGGCGCCTCGGCGGCCTGCTCGGCGTCGCCGGCCAGCAGCTCGCGCTCCCACTCGGCCATCGGCTCGTCGGCAGCAGTCTCACCCTCGCCGCTGCGGGCAGCCGAGCGGGCGATCAGGCCCTCGGCGACGGCGTCGGCCACGACCCGGGTCAGCAGGGTGACGGAGCGGATCGCGTCATCGTTGCCGGGGATCTTGTAGTCGACCTCGTCGGGGTCGCAGTTGGTGTCGAGGATCGCGATGACCGGCAGCCCGAGCTTGCGGGCCTCGAACACCGCGAGGTGCTCCTTCTTGGTGTCGACGATCCACACGGCCGAGGGCACCTTGGCCATGTCGCGGATGCCGCCCAGGGTGCGCTCGAGCTTGACCTTCTCGCGCTTCATCATGAGGAGCTCCTTCTTCGTGCGGCCAGACCCGGCCACGTCGTCGAAGTCGATCTCCTCGAGCTCCTTCAGGCGCGTCAGGCGCCCGGAGATGGTGTTGAAGTTGGTGAGCATGCCACCGAGCCAGCGGTGGTTGACGTAGGGCATCCCGACCCGCGTCGCCTGCTCGGCGATGGACTCCTGCGCCTGCTTCTTGGTGCCGACGAACAGGATCGTGCCGCCGTGCGCGACCGTCTCCTTGACGAACTCGAAGGCGTCATTGAGGTAGGTCAGCGACTGCTGCAGGTCGATGATGTAGATGCCATTGCGCTCCGTCATGATGAAGCGCTTCATCTTGGGGTTCCAGCGACGGGTCTGGTGCCCGAAGTGGACGCCGCTCTCGAGGAGCTGGCGCATGGTGACGACGGCCATGCCGAGGTCTGCCTTTCGTTGGTTCCAGTTATCCACGGCTGGGGCGGGATTGCCGTCGCCGTGCCTGGTGTCCTCGACGCACCCCACCCGGAAGGCTCCGGGACTGCGAGTGGTGACGCCCCGCTTGACGGCCCCTATCGGGACCCTGACGGCTGGAGGACACGCGAATTCCACAGGTCAGACCTGTGGTGGGCTCATCATACGGCGCACGCGGCCCACACGAGAAATCGGCGGTGGGCCGTCCCCGTAGAGTCGCTCCGGACCGCAGCACCGGGCGGCCGGGAGAGGGAGCGCATGGAGACCAACCGCACCGGGACCGCACACCACGGCGAGATCGAGCTGGTCCACGAGACGTTGGGGCCGGCCGGTGGCGAGCCCCTGCTGCTCGTGTGCGGACTCGGCGGGCAGCTGACCTACTGGTCGGAGGAGCTGTGCGCGTTGCTCGTGGCACGCGGCTTCCAGGTCACCCGGTTCGACAACCGCGACGCCGGTCTGTCGACCCACCTCGACGGGCTCCCGGCGCCGGGGGTCCTCCACGCCTTCCTCCGGCCCGGCGAGGCGCCCTACCGCCTCGAGGACATGGCCGACGACGCCGTCTGCGTCATGGACGCACTCGGGTGGGACAGCGCCCACGTCGTCGGCGTCTCTCTCGGAGGGACGATCGCGCAGACCCTGGCGATCACCCACCCGGAGCGGGTGCGCTCGCTCACCTCGATCATGTCGACTCCGGCGGCACACCTGGGCACCATCCCGACGCCACGGGTCCTCTGGGAGACGCGCAAGGCCCCGAAGGCGCCGGTGACCGACGCGGAGAAGGCGGCCGACGAGGCGACCTTCTTCGCCTCGGTCTTCGGCTCCCCCGACTACCCCGCGGACGAGGGTGAGCTGCGCGAGCGGGTCAGGGGCAACTTCACCCGCAGACCCGACGACCTGCGGGCCAGCGCCCGGCAGCAGGCTGCTCTCGTGGCCTCGGGTGACCGCCGCAAGGCCCTCGCCCGGCTCGACCTGCCGACCCTGGTGCTGCACGGCGACGCCGACCGGGTGATCCGGCCGTCCGCCGGGCGGGCCACCGCACGTGCGGTGCCCGGGGCGCGCCTCGTCCTCTACCGCGGCATGGGCCACGACCTGCCGAGGGCACTCTGGCCGTCCATCGTGGACGAGATCGCCACCCTCACCACCCGCTCCCCGACGGGCTTCTCTCGTGGGGAATCTTCGTGAGGTTCGGGACGTCATACGGGCACCGAACCTCACGATGATCCCTCACGGGTCTCGCGGTGCGGGTGGGCTCGGCAGCCTCCGGGGAGCCGTGGATACCCTGCTGGCATGCCGACCCCCGAAGTCATCGCCCGCATGCGACCCTTCGGCGAGACCATCTTCGCCGAGATGACCCAGCGCGCGCTGCGCGTCAACGCGGTCAACCTGGGGCAGGGGTTCCCGGACACCGACGGACCGCGGGAGATCCTGGATGCGGCGATCGCGGCGATCAACTCCGGGCGCAACCAGTACCCGCCGGCCATCGGCGTCCCCGAGCTGCGTGAGGCGATCGCCCAGCACCAGAAGCGGTTCTACGACCTCGACGTCGATGCCGACACCGAGGTCCTGGTCACCGCGGGAGCCACCGAGGCGATCGCCGCGGTCGTCCTCGCCCTGTGTGAACCGGGCGACGAGGTCGTCACCTTCGAGCCCTACTACGACTCGTATGCCGCGACCATCGCCCTGGCGGGCGCGCAACGTCGCACCTCGGTGCTGCGGTTCCCCGACTTCGCAATCGACGAGGCGTCGTTGCGGGCGGCGTTCTCCGATCGGACCCGGCTGGTGCTGCTCAACACGCCGCACAACCCGACCGGCAAGGTCTTCACCCGGGCCGAGCTCGACCTGGTGTGCGAGCTGGCGCGAGAGCACGACGCCTGGGTGGTGACCGACGAGGTCTACGAGCACCTCGTCTTCGACGGCGCGCAGCACATCCCGGTGGCGTCCATGCCGGGCATGGCAGAGCGCACCATCACCATCTCCTCCGGCGGCAAGACGTTCTCGACCACCGGCTGGAAGGTGGGTTGGCTGCACGGGCCGGCCGAGGTCGTCGACGCGGCGCGCGCGGTCAAGCAGTTCCTCACCTTCGTGGCCAGCGGGCCCTTCCAGCCGGCGATCGCCACGGGCCTCACACTCGGGGACGACTTCTACCGCGACCTCGCCGGTTCGCTGCAGGCCAAGCGCGACCTGCTGTGCGAGGGGCTGACCGCCGGTGGCCTGCAGGTGACGCGGCCCTCGGGCACCTACTTCGTGATCGCCGACGCCACTCCGCTCGGCGTCACGGACGCGGTCGACTTCTGCCGCAGGATGCCGGAGCTGTGCGGCGTCGTCGGAGTGCCCGTCTCGGCTTTCTGCGACGACAAGGACGCGGTGCGGACCCTGGTGCGGTTCGCCTTCTGCAAGCAGGACCACGTGTTGCACGAGGCGGTCCGGCGCCTCGCCACGCTCGCCGTCTGACGGGCACCGGCCGAGCGCGTCGGCTGAGGCATCGGTCGGTCCACCTCTGCGGCAGCACCGTCCCGGCCTCCACAGGCAGTGCTGCCGTCCTGGTGGGACCCGCCGGTCCGGGCCATCGTGTCGCCATGGCTTCCCCGGCGTCCACGGCCCGCGCGGCTTTCCTGGCCTCGCTGCCCCTGCGCAGCCTCGCCGCGTTGCTGGCGGTCGTCGTCCTCGGGTTCTGCCCCGCGCTGCTGCCGAGGCAGGACCTCGACGGAGCCGCCCGGGGCTCCCGCGCCGGGAAGGTCGCGGCGCACGTGCAGGTGCCGGCCGGTCACGGATCGAGCCACCAGCCGGTGGCGGCACCGCGCGAGACCTGGGGCTGGCCGCTCGACCCGGCGCCGAGCGTGGTTCGGCACTTCGAGCCGCCCCCCGAACCCTGGGCCGCCGGTCACCGCGGCGTCGACCTGCTCGGGACGAAGGGCCAGCCGGTGCTCGCCGCCGGTGACGGAGTGGTGTCGTGGAGCGGCGTCGTCGCGGGGCGAGGCGTGGTGACGGTGCGGCATGCGAGCGGGTGGCGCACGACATACGAGCCGGTCGGAGACCGTGTGCCTCGTGGCACGCAGGTGCGGCGTGGTGGTCAGATCGGCACCCTCGGCTCCCGCAGCAGCCACTGCCCCCCGCGGACGTGCCTGCACTGGGGTGCGCTGGCGGGCTCCCGCGACTACCGCGATCCGCTCACCCTGCTGGGCCTGGTGCGGCCGGTGCTGCTGCCCTGGCGGTGAGCTGGGTCGCCGCGGTGGCCCTCACCGCTGTGGGCCTCAGGACCTGGGACGGGTCGGCCAGGGCCAGGGTGTGCAACCCTGCAGGCTGATCGTCTGCTGGATCATGACCTGCGCCGGTGTGCCCTTGGTGTGGCACCGCGCGTGCCCGTAACCGAGGCCGTGTCCCACCTCATGGTTGATCAGGTAGGCACGGTAGCCCGCCAGGTCGCCGTCATAGGCCGGTATGCCGTGCTCCCAGTTGCGGTAGTTGAGCACCGCACGTCCCCGCTGGTAGCAGTCCAGCTTCGACATCGTCCGCAGCGGCGCGCAGAGCCTGTCGGTCAAGGCGGGGCTGGCCAGGGTGATCCGGATGTCGACGTCGGCGCCCGCGGCCTGCCGTCGGGGGCTGACGTGCACGAAGCGGACGTGGTCCTCGGTCTCCCAACCCCTGCGGTCTGTGAGCACCGACTGGACGGTGCGAGCCACGGCACGGGCGTCGGCACCCAGCCCCTGCTCGATCTCCAGGGAGTAGGTGACGGTGCGGCCGGGCCGGGTCGAGTCCTTCCTCGGCACCGGCACCGCCTTGAGGTGGCCCGAAGCGCGCTCCGGCACAGGCGCCTTCGCCTTCGCCTGTCGTCCCTTCGGCGCCGCCACACCTCGGGCGGGGTTTGCGGGGTCGGCTCCGGACGCCTTGGTGCTTCCCGGTGCGACCGAGGGATACGTCATCGCGTCGAGCACACCCACGAGGTGGTTGTCGCCTGGGCGGGCGAACGCCACCACTCCCGCGACGACCAGGCACAGCGCCAGAGCACCGGCGATGGTGCGCCGCAGCCGCACCCGACGACTCAGCGGTCGTCGACCCTGCGGAGCCGGCCGGACCGGCTGGGGATCTGGAGCCCGTGTCACGTGCCCTGACTGCCTTTCTCCTGCTGTCCCATGGTGCGCGTGGCCGGGAGTGAACGTCCACGCCTCCGGCTGCGAGGAGCCACCACGTCGGACGTCATGCCCGGGGATGAGCTTGTTCGTAGGAGCGCCGGAGTCGCTCGACTGACACGTGAGTGTAGATCTGGGTCGTCGCGAGGCTCGAGTGGCCCAACAGCTCCTGCACCATCCGCAGGTCGGCGCCACCCTCCAGCAGGTGGGTGGCGGCACTGTGCCGCAGCCCGTGAGGCCCGAGGTCAGGCGCCTCCGGCAGGTGGGCGAGCAGGGCGTGCACCGCGGTTCGGACCGCCCGCGGGTCGACTCGTCGGCCACGTCGCCCGAGGAACAGCGCCGGTCCGCTCTGCGTCGTGACCAGCCGGGGACGCCCCTGTTGGAGCCAGGTCTGCAGCGCGCGCGCCGCGGGGGCCCCGAACGGCACGGTGCGCTCCTTCGCGCCCTTGCCGAGGACCCGGACGACGTTGGCGGACAGGTCGGCGTCATCGACGTCGAGCCCGGTCAACTCACCCACCCGGATCCCGCTGGCATAGAGCAGCTCGAGGATCGCGCGGTCGCGCTGTCGGACCGGATCGCCGTCGTCAGCAGCCACCGCCGCGAGGTCGAGCAGACCGACCGCCTCGTCTTGGCGAAGGACTCCGGGCAGGCTCTTGACCCGCTTGGGTGCGGCGAGTCGCAGGGAGGGGTCGGTCTCGGTGAGCCCGGTGCGGGTCGCCCACCTCAGGAAGGCGCGTGCGGCGGCTGCCCGGCGTGCGATGGTCGAGCGTGCCGCACCCGCCTCGGCCATTTGCGCGAGCCACGAGCGCAAGTCGGCCAACCGCAGCTCGGCCACTTTCGTCACGCCGCTGTCAGCGGCGTAGTCGAGCAGGGCGCTGACGTCACCCTGATAGGCCCGGACGGTGTGGGCGGACAGCCCGCGCTCGGACAAGAGGTGCCGCGCGAAGTCGTCCACCAGGTGCCGCAGCCTGTTCTCCGGCCCGGTGTGGTCGTCGCTCGTGGGCGCTGGCACCTTCCCACGCTCGCAAGGAACGATCACCTTGGCAAGCATCGAGCCGCGGCCCCGTGGCGTGTCGTCCGGGAGTGGTCACCGTTCTGTGTCGTCTGCACTGCCGGCACCTCCTCCGGCCATAGGCTGTCCGACCATGAGCGACGTGACGGCGAGGGTCGAGGACGCGGGCGATGAGGTCCGCGACAGCGATGGGATCGACCTCGCCGCGCGCGTGGGACTGGTCACCTTCGGTGTCGTGCACCTGGTGCTCGGGTGGCTCGCGCTGCAGCTGGCGTTCGGCCACCGCAAGGACAGCGCGTCCAGCAAGGGGGCCGTGCACGAACTGGCCCAGCAGCCCTGGGGCACCGCGTTGGTGTGGGCCGTGGCGATCGGCATGACCCTGCTGGTCATCTGGCAGCTGGTGGAAGCAGCGGTGGGACACCGCGAGAAGGACGGAGCTGGCCGCGTTCTGCATCGCCTCGCGAGCGTGGGCAAGGCCATCGTCTACGGCGCCATCGCCGCCTCGGCCTATCAGGTGGCGCTCGGCTCGGGCTCGTCGGGAGGTGGTACGGACAGCGCCACTGCACGGCTCATGGACCTGCCCGCAGGCCAGCTGATCGTCGGCCTGGTCGCACTGGCCATCGCGGCGATCGGCGTGGGCCTGATCGTCTACGGAGTCCAGGACCGGTTCGTCGAGCACCTCGACGGTGCAGGACGCCGGGGCAGCACCGGCACGGTCTATCGATGGTTCGGCCGAATCGGCTACTGCGCCAAGGGCGTGGCCCTTCTGGTCGTCGCCGGTCTGTTCGGCTATGCGGCCGTCACCCATGAGGCGAAGAAGTCGGGTGGTCTCGACCAGGCGCTGCTCACCGTGCTGAAGCAACCGTTCGGCCCGGTGCTCCTGGCGCTCATCGCGGCCGGCATCGTGTGCTACGGACTCTTCTGCTTCGTGCGGGCTCGACACCTGGACAGCTGATCCGGGACGTCAGAGACCCGGACACCTGGAGCGCTGACAGGCACGTCAGGGAACCGTGGCCGCAACCGCGCTCGTGGCCGACGGATCCTGCCGGCTCCCTCGTCAACGTCTGCGTCGCCAGCGATCGCCGTCGCGTTGGACCAGCCCCCGCAGCTCCAGCACACCGAGAGCACCGGTCACCTCGGCGACGGATCGACCGGACGTGTTGCCGAGCGACGTGAGGTCGAGGCTGCGGCGTATCGGCAGGGAGTTCAGCACCAGGTGTGGGAGGGGGTCGAGATCGTCGTCGGGCTGGGTCGGCCCGCTGCGGTGGGCGATGCTGTCGGTCCCCAGCTCACCGAACACCTCGGCGGCCTCGGCGGCATCGGTGACCAGCACGGCCAGCCCGTCGCGGATCGCCTGGTGGCACCCGGACGACATCATCGACGTGACCGGTCCCGGCACGGCGGCCACGACTCGGCTGTGCTTGTCGGCCGAACGAGCCGTGTTGAGCGAACCGGAGCGGAGCCCGGCCTCCACGACGACGGTGCCGCGGCTCATCGTGGCAATCAGCCGGTTGCGCTGCAGGAAGCGCCACTTCGTGGGTGCGGAGCCGGGTGCGACCTCACTGACGACCGCACCGGTCTCGGCGATCCGCGAGATCAACGCTGCGTGCGCCGCGGGGTAGGGACGCTCGACGCCGCTGGCGAGCACGGCCACCGTCGTCGCCTCGGCGGCCAGGGCTCCGCGGTGCGCCGCCGCGTCGATGCCGAAAGCGGCACCGGAGACGATGGCGAACCGGCGCTGCCCGAGCCCTGCCGCGAGGTCGGCGGCCACCGCCTCCCCGTAGGCCGTGGCGCTGCGCGCTCCGACGACAGCAGCACTGCGCCGACACACCAGGCCGAGGTCGGCCGGCCCGCGGACCCACAGGCAGTACGGCGGGTGGCTGAGGTCGTCGAGCCCGGTCGGCCACTCGTCGTCTCCGGGACAGATCACCCGGGCCCCGAACCGGTCACCGATCTCCAGGTCGCGTTCGATGTCGAGCAGCTCGAGCCGTGTTCGGAAGCGCTCGGTCTTCGGCTCGTCGACCCTGCCGATCCGACGGATCGCCTCCACGGCGCCGTGCCGCGCGATCAGGTCGGCGGCCACCAGGTCCTCGGGCTCGGCGATCCGGCTCCACGCCGCCCGTGCCCACCGCTCCTGCTCGAGCAGGGAACTGTGCTTCCTCATGCCTGATCTACGCGCTCCTCGGCGCTCCGGTCCTCGCTCCGCTCGTGTCCTCACGCTGTCGTCGCCGCTCATGCCCGACTCTCGCGCTCCTCGGCGCTCCGGGCCTCGCTCCGCTCGTGTCCTCACGCTGTCGTCGCCGCTCATGCTGCCGCCGGGGACAGGGCCCGCAGAGTGAAGGCCATCCCGATGTCCGCACGGGTCGGTCGGCCCCCGCCCGCGAGGTCGCGGACGGTCCAGGCGGTGCGCAGCACCCGGTCGTAACCCCTGAGTGTCAGGCCCCCGAGCTCGATGGCCCGGTCGAGGTCCGCGGTGGCGTCGGACGGTAGCCGCAGGTCACCCTGGCGGAGCACCGGACCGGGCACGGCGCTGTTGACCGACCAGGCGCTCCCGGCATACCGCTCCCGCTGGAGCTCTCGGGCACAGGCCACCCGCTCCGCGACCGCGGCCGTCGACTCACCACCTCCGCGTGACAGGGCCGCCCGGGACACCGCCCGCACCGGCAACCGGAGGTCCACCCGGTCCATCAGGGGCCCGGACAGCTTGCCGAGGTAGTGGCGCAGTGCCAGGGGCGAGCACGAGCACTCCACCCCCTTGCCGAAGCCCCGTCCGCACGGGCACGGGTTGGCCGCGAGCACCAGCTGGAACCGGGCGGGATAGGCCACCACCCGTTCCGCACGGGCCACGACCACGCGGCCGGACTCGACCGGCTGACGGAGGGCGTCGAGCACGTCGCGGCGAAACTCGGGGGCCTCGTCGAGGAAGAGGACGCCGTGGTGCGCGCGCGAGACCGCTCCGGGTCGGATCCGGCCGGAGCCACCGCCGATGATGGCTGCCATGGACGCCCCGTGGTGCGGTGCCACGAAGGGTGGCCGCGTGATCAAACCGGTCGAGGTCGACAGCACTCCGAGCACCGAGTGGATCACCGTGACCTCGAGCGCCTGTTGTCGCTCCAGGGGCGGGAGCAACCCGGGCAGCCGTTCGGCCAGCATGGTCTTGCCCGCTCCCGGCGGGCCCACCATGCACAGGTTGTGCCGGCCGGCAGCCGCGATCTCCAGCGCGAGCCGGGCCTCGTCCTGCCCCACGACGTCGGCCAGGTCCGGCACGGCCAGGGCGGTGGCGCCCTCGGGTTCGGGGACCTCCTCCTCCGGCGGCTCGACGCCTTCGGCGAGGGCCTGGTAGCGGCTGACCAGGGCCGCCAGGTGCTCCACCCCGTGGACCTCGATGCCGGGCACCAAGCGCGCCTCGGCGACGTTGGCCCGGGGCACCACGACCCGCCGGATCCCGGCCTCCACTGCGGCCAGCACGGCCGGCAGCACCCCGGGCACCGGCCGCACCGAGCCGTCCAGGCTGAGCTCGCCGAGGTGGACGATGCCGTCCACCAGATCTCCGGGCAGCTGCCGCGTCGCCGCCAGGACCGCTACGGCGATGGCCAGGTCGAAGCCCGACCCCGCCTTGGGCAGGGACGCCGGCGAGAGGTTGACGGTGAGCCTGCGGGCGGGGATCGGCACACCGGAATTGGAGGCGGCCGCCTTGATCCGGTCCGGGGACTGCTTGCAGGCCGCGTCCGGCAGCCCGCTCACTGCGAAGTGCGGCAGGCCCTGGGCGACGTCGGCCTCGACATCGACGAGCGCCCCCTCCACCCCGAGCAGTGCCACCGCCCTGGTCCGTCCGAGCGCCATCAGCCGACCGCCACGAGGTGCTCGACCTGCGCCGGTCCGTGGCGTGGTCGCAGCACGCCCACCACGTCGATCCGCACGTCCTCGACCGTCCGGTCGTGGGCCTGCAACCAGCACGCGGCCAGACGCCGCAGGCGAGCCGCCTTGCGCGGCGTCACCGCCTCCACCGGGGTGCCGTAGGCGACCGACCGGCGCGTCTTCACCTCGCACACGACGAGGCACTCACCGTCCAGGGCCACGAGGTCGATCTCGCCCTGGTCGCAGCGCCAGTTGCGCTCCAGCACCTGCAGCCCCTGGTCGGCCAGGTGGCGCGCCGCCACCCGCTCGCCGTACGCGCCGACCGCCTGGGCGACTGCGTGCGGCATACCGACCCCTGTAGCTCTGGTCACCACGACCACCTCCGACCACGACCCTGCCGACCGGCGACCAGTGCAGCCAGACCGCGCGGAGCCTCTGGGGACGGTGGGACAGCGCGCACACCAGTTGTGCAGAACGGCCGGTCCGGAGCCTTCTCCACCCGCCGCGACAGGGCTAACCTCGCAGGATGCTGACCCGACGCGCCCTTGTCACTCTCGCCAGCGCGGCCCTGACGGGAGGCGTGCTGACGGCGGCCTCGCTGCCGGCCCAGGCCTCCCCGCCGTCGGACACCGCATCCGCAGCGCACGGCCCCACGCACGCGCCGGCCGCCCACCACACCGGCTACGACTGGCGGATCACACCGACCGGCAGCACCGAGGAGTTCCGCGGCCTGGCGGCGGTGGACCGGCGGACCGCGTGGGTCAGCGGCGAGGCCGGCACCGTGCTGCGGACAACCGACGGCGGTGCGAC
Source organism: Segeticoccus rhizosphaerae (assembly GCF_005222685.1). Classification (NCBI taxonomy): domain Bacteria; kingdom Bacillati; phylum Actinomycetota; class Actinomycetes; order Micrococcales; family Intrasporangiaceae; genus Segeticoccus; species Segeticoccus rhizosphaerae. Next base: position 64,632 of record NZ_SWMA01000016.1, on the reverse strand, counting down.
CTGGCAGGACGTCAGCCCCTCGGCCGCGGTCGGTCTGGCGCTACGCGACATCGAGGCGGCCGACGCGACCCACGCGGTGGCGCTGTCGATCGGGCCCGGCAGCGACTCACGCATCTACCGCACCACCGACGGCGGGCAGACCTGGAGCGAGACCTTCCGCAATGCCGACCCGGCCGCCTTCTACGACTGCATCGCCTTCAGCAAGGACGGCACCGCGCTGGCGATGAGCGACCCCGCCCACGGCTACTTGCAGATCGCGAGGTCCAGTGACGCCGGCCGCACCTGGCAGGTCATGGACACGAGCGGTATGCCGGCCGCCGGCACCAACGAGTTCGGGTTCGCCGCGTCGGGAACGTGTCTCGTCTCGGGTCCGGGCCACCGGTTCTGGTTCGCCACCGGCGGTGACCAGCCGCGGGTCTTCTCCACCACGGACGCGGGGCAGCGCTGGTCAGCCCGGCCGGTGCCGATCCGCTCGGGCGACACGGCCGGGGTCTACTCGATCGCCTTCCGCGACGCGCGGCACGGCGTGGTCGTCGGCGGCGACTTCCTCGACGAGACCAACGGGGCCGACGCCGCGGCCTGGACCGCCGATGGCGGCCGCACCTGGAAGTCGAGCAGCGAGCAGGTCGACGGCTACCGCTCCGGCGTGGACTTCCTGCCGCGCACGGCACGCGGTGTGGTGGCGGTGGGACCGACCGGCAGCGACGTCAGCCACGACGGCGGGCGCACCTGGGCCCACTTCGACAACGACCGCTACGACGGTGTCCAGTGCAGCCATGACGGCGCCTGCTGGGCCTCGGGCACCGACGGCCGGGTCGCCGTCCTGGAGCGCCCGCGGTCCTGACCTCCACCCGCCCCGCTGAGCGGCAGAGGGCGTCGAAAATCGCAATTCGCGCTGGAACTCCCTCCCGACATGCCTTACGACACGCCGGCATCGCGTCCGCTCACCCGAGTAGTGCCAGCGCGAGTTGCGACGCGTGGCGACGACGCGGGTGCCCAGCAGCGTCACGTGGCGACGACGCGGGTGTCCAGCAGCGTCACTCCGGGAAGGTGCCGTCCTTGGGGAACTCGAGGTCACTCTTGGCCAGCTCCTCGACGTTGACGTCCTTGAACGTCACGACGCGCACGTTCTTCACGAACCGCGCGGGCCGGTAGACGTCCCAGACCCAGGCGTCGCTCATGGTGACCTCGAAGTAGGTCTCGCCACCGTCGCCCCGGACCTTGACCTCGACCGAGTTGGCCAGGTAGAAACGCCGCTCGGTCTCGACGACGTGCGAGAACAGGCCGACGACGTCGCGGTACTCCCGGTAGAGCTGCAGCTCCATGTCGGTCTCGTACTTCTCGAGATCCTCGGCACTCATCCCGCGTCCATCTCCTGTTCCTGCGGCTCGACCACGATCATCGACGGGGCAACGAGCCCATCCTCGCCCATCAACGAGTCCGCGCCGAAGCCGGCGGCGAAGTGAGCGTCCAGCAGTGCCTCGTCGGTCTCGCCCCCACCGACCACCTCGCACCCGCGCAACCGCCAGGACCGTCGGTGGTGCTCGCACGGACCGTGCTCTGCGAGGGCAGCAAAGTGCTCGGGGGCCGAGTAGCCCTTGTTGCCGGCCCAGCCGTAGACGGAGATCTCCCGGGCCAGGTCGACCATCATGCCGTCGCGCTCCACCTTGGCGAGGACGCTCGCGGCGGCCACCGACGAGCATTTCATGTCCGCCTTGATCATCGTGCGCACCGGAGGCGTGAGGTATGCCGTGCCGTCACCGTCGGCGCCGTCCAGACCGAGCAGTCCCACCCGCGTCGGATCGGTCAGCCAGTCGTGGTTGCCGTCGAGGATGACCAGGTCCGGTATGACGTCCAGCTGGGTGAGCGCGCGGGTGCCGGCCAGGCGCAGTGCCGCCATGATGCCGATGGCGTCGATCTCACCCGGGCTCGCGTGGCCGACGGCGTAGGCCAGCGCCCACCGGCGGATCGCGGGGACGAGCCGCTCCCGGACGGGCGGGGACAACAGCTTGGAGTCCTTGACCCCGGAAGGGGCGGAGCGACAGGACTCGTCGATCACCACCACTCCGACCGAGACCGGGCCGGCGAGTGCTCCTCGACCGACCTCGTCCATGCCCGCGAGCACCCGGTGCCCGTCGCGCTGCAGCGCCCGCTCCACCCGGAGGCTGGGGCGCTTGGAGACGGGGCGCGGAGTCACTTCTGGGAGCCCTTGGGGTCCGGCACGTCGGCGAAGGTGTCGGAGTAGTCGGAGAGCCAGCTGATCCGGTCGAGGGGCCAGACGATCGACACGGCCCGGCCGACGATGAGGTCTTCCGGCACGGATCCGTCCTTGCCGCCACTGCCGTTGTCGTGGAAACGCGAGTCCCCCGAGTCGCTGCGGTGGTCGCCCATCACCCAGACCTTGCCGGGCGGCACGGTGATGTCGAACTTCTCGATGCTCGGTGGATCGCCTGCGTGGACGTAGGGCTCGTTGATCGCCGTGCCGTTGATCTTGAGCTTGCCCAGGTCGGTGCAGCACACGACGTGGTCGCCGGGCAGCCCGATGACGCGCTTGATCAGGTGGTTGCCTTCACCGGTGGGCACGATTCCGACGAACTCCAGCACGTCGTGGGCGACGGTGCCGAAGGGGCCGCGATCCGGCGGCGGGGTCTCGTCCAGCCAGTGGTCGGGGTCCTCGAAGACGACGACGTCGCCGCGCTTGAGGGCGAAGGGGCCGGGCGTCAGCTTGCTCACCACGACCCGGTCGCCGTAGATCAGCGTGCTCTCCATCGACCCGGAAGGGATCCAGAACGCCTGGAACAGGAAGGTCTTGACGATGAGCGACAGGACCAGGGCGGTGACGACGACGATCCCGATCTCGCGCAGCCCGTGCAGGATGCCGCTGCCCCGCCTCGGGGGGTCCTCGCGCGCAGTGGGCTGGGCCGGCTGCGGGTTCGACGTCCCGTCGTCCGGCGTCACGTCAGGGTGGCGGTCCGGCAGCTCGCTGTGGGAGGGCTGCTGGGCGCCGGTGTCTTCCGGCTCCGGGAGTTCGGGGCGACCGTGGTCGTTCACCGGCGCCGCTCCCGACTGCCCGGCGCCCGGTCGACCGACGCCGGTGTGGGTGCCGCCGCCGTGGCCGTCGTTGACGGCACCGCACCGAACTCGGAAGGTGGCCAGTAGCGCCAGATCGCCCGTCCGATGACGTCGCCGACCGGCACCATGCCGCCCCCTGGATCGCCCAGGTGGGCCCGGGAGTCACCGGAGTCGCTGCGGTGGTCGCCCATGACCCACAGTCTTCCCGGAGGCACACGCACGTCAAAGTGCAGGTCACTGGGCGCGTCGCCGGGCTCGACGTAGGGCTCGTCCAGCGGCCTGCCGTTGAGCCGCAGGCGCCCCTGGTCTGTGCAGCAGGAGACCTCGTCACCGCCGATGCCGATGACCCGCTTGACGTAGGCCGTGGCGCCGCCGAAGGCCTGCCCGTCGAAGACGACGACGTCGCCGCGCTCCACATGGGACGGAGCGACCTTGTCGACGATGATCCGATCGGAGGTCTTCAGCGTGGGCTCCATCGAGTCGGAGGGGATGGCATAGGTCTCGACCACGAACGTCCGGACGAGCACGAGAACGACCGCCACTGCCACCACGGCGACCAACCACCGTCGTATCCGCGACACCCGCACGTGCGGGACGTCGTCACCCGTGGACGTCGAGAGGTCAGGGCGGGCCGAGGCCGCCGGCGGTCCGGGTTCCATGAGATCCCGAGCGTATCCCTCGTGGGTGGACGCCCTCCGGAGCGACCCGGCCGCGCTGCACCGACCGCGCCGGAGGCCGAGCTGCCGACGTGCCGTCCTCGCAGGGTGGCGAGGGGTGGCTCAGCGAGACTTCTGCGGCGTCTCGCGCTTCTCCTTGATCTTGGCTGCCTTGCCCCGCAGGTCGCGCAGGTAGTAGAGCTTGGCGCGCCGCACGTCACCGCGGGTGACGACCTCGATCTTGTCGATGATCGGGGTGTGCAGCGGGAAGGTGCGCTCCACACCGATGCCGAAGCTCACCTTGCGCACGGTGAAGGTCTCGCCGACACCGCCGCCGTGGCGCCGGATGACGACGCCCTGGAAGACCTGCACACGCGAGCGCGTGCCCTCGATGACCTTCACGTGGACCTTGAGGGTGTCACCGGCCCGGAAGTCGGGGACGTCGGTGCGGAGACTCGCCTGGTCGATGGCGTCGAGCTTGTGCATGAGGGTGTCGCTTTCTCGTCGGTGCCACAGGCCACCCACGGGTCTTGTCGTGCTACGAGTGTGTCGTCGATCTGCTGGGGCCGCGTGCCGAGGCACTCCCCCTGTGGCAGGGGCCGCTTGGTCCAGCAGACGCAAGGAGTCATTCTGCCACGGAAGGCCACCAGCACCGAAATCCACACCCGCCATGAGCAACCTGCCCGGGCGCGGGCGTGCGGCGGGCGGTGCCGGACGTCATACGCGCACTACGGTTTGCCCGTGACCATCAACCCCGGCTGGTCCGTCGCGGCGGCGATGGTGACCCTCATGGTGATCACCGTGGCCGCCCACCTGGTCGCAGGTCTGCGACTGGAGCGGGCCGTCGTCGTCGCAGGCGTGCGAGCCACCCTGCAGCTCGGCGTCGCCGCCCTCCTGATCGCCTCGGTGATCAGCCACCTGGCGCTGTCCTGCCTGCTGGTGGTGGTGATGTTCACGATGGCCGTCCTCACGACCGCGCGGCGGGTGGAGGCCCGGCCGGCGGCCTGGGCCTGGACCGCCCTCGCGATGGCGTGCGGGATCGTGCCCGTGCTGGGTGTGCTGTTCGTGTCCGGTGCCGTCCCCGTGAAGGGCATCGCGCTGATCCCGATCGCCGGCATCATCATCGGCAACACGATGACGGCACACACTCTGGTGGGGCGTCGCGTGTTCGCTGCCCTGCGGGAGGAGCACGGGCAGTATGAGGCGTGCCTGTCGCTGGGTATGTCGCCGTCCCAGGGCATCGCCGAGATCATCCACCGGCGCACGCCCGAGGCCCTGTTGCCGGGGCTCGACCAGGTCCGGACGTCCGGCGTGGTCACCCTGCCGGGCGCCTTCATCGGCGTCATGCTCGGTGGCGGCACCCCGGCCCAGGCCGCGACGGCACAGCTGCTGGTGCTCTTCGGCGTCATGGCCACCCAGACCGTCACGGCCGGAGTCGCGGACCGGTTCATCGGGGCGCGCCGCCTGTTGCCCGCCGACCTGGACCGAGCGCTGATCGACTAGCCAGCCGGCCTCGGACGCCGTTTGGTGAGGTCGACAGCGCCGGGGCAGCTCGGCTCGCCGGCCCGTCGCCGATAGCCCGCGCGCCGGTAGAACCGCTGGTTTCGGGTGTTCTGCGCGCCGGTGGTGAGCCACAGCGTGCGCACCGACCCGGGCGCGAGCCCCTCCGCGAACACGAGCAGCGCGCGGCCGAGGCCCCTGCCCTGCAGGTCCGGGGCCACCATGACCCTAGCGATCTGCCAGACGGTCTCGTCGCCCGGCGCGAGTCGGCCGCGGACCGACCCGACGAGCCGGCCGCCCGAGCGCACCACGAAGGTCTGCCACTCGCGCAGTCCGCGCGCGGCCTGGTCCATCGACTCGGTCACCGCGGGAATCTGCCCCGGTTCGGTGTCGACGGCCTCGGGCAACCAGCAGGCGCGCTGCAGGGTGACCAGCTCCCCGACGTCGGAAGGCTGGGCGGGGGTGACCTCGAGACCGTCGACGCCGAGCGACGCCGACACGTGCAGGAGGTCGGGCCGGCGCGCGGCGGTGCGTTCGAGCCGTTGCTGGTGGCGCCAGTCGGCAATCGCGCCGTGGTCGCCCGACAGCAACACGTCGGGCACCGAACGGCCGTGCCACTGCGGCGGCTTGGTGAAGACGGGGTACTCCAGCAGGCCGTCCTCGTGCGACTCCTCGACGAGTGACTCGGCATTGCCGATGACGCCGGGGACGAGCCGGGCGATCGCCTCCACCATGGCGAGGACGGCGACCTCCCCGCCGTTGACGACGTAGTCGCCGAGGGAGACCGTCGTGACGTCGAGCCCGAGGTCCTGCCCGGCATACTCGTAGACGCGCTCGTCGATGCCCTCGTAGCGGCCGCAGGCAAACGCCAGCCACGGCTCGTGCGCGAGCTCTCGCGCCATCGCCTGGGTGAAGGGCTTCCCGCCCGGCCCCGGCACCAACAGTCGTGGCCTGACCGTGGGGCCCTCCTGCTCGACGAGGTGGTCGAGCGCCTCGCCCCAGGGCTCCGGACGCATGACCATGCCCGGGCCGCCGCCGTAGGGCGTGTCGTCGACGGTGCGGTGCCGGTCGTGGGTGAACGACCGCAGGTCGTGCACGTGCACGTCGAGCAAGCCCTGGCGCCGGGCCTTGCCGATGAGCGACAGGTCGAGTGGCGCCAGGTAGTCGGGGAAGATCGTGACGAGGTCCAGCCGCACGGCGGTCAGCCCTCGTCCAGGTCGAGCAGGCCCTCGGGGGGGTCGACGACGACCCGGCCGCCGTCGACGTCCACCTCGGGCACCAGCTGTGCGACGAAGGGGACCCGGGCGGTGCGTCCGTCGGCCAGCCGCAGGACCAGCAGGTCCTGGGCCGGTCGGCTCTCCAGGCCGGTCACCTCGCCGAGGCTGTGACCATGCACGTCGACCACGGCGAGGCCGACCAGGTCGTCCTCGTACCACGCGTCCTCGGCGTCGGCCTCCTCCGCTGCCAGCAGCCGCGTGCCGCGCAGGCCCTCGGCCCCGGTGCGGTCCGACGCCTCCTCGAAACCGAGCAGCAGGATCCCGTTGTGGTCGCGCACCGAACGCAGCGTGAGCGGCCCCGCCGACGCCGGCTCGGTCTCGAAGCGCGCGCCCACCACGAATCGCTCGTCGGGTGTGTCGGTGTGCACGCGCACGGTCACCTCACCCCGGAGTCCGTGCGCCTTGCCGATGCGTGCGACGACGACGGCCACGTGCCGCTCCTTCCGTGGTCCTCTTCCTGGTCCTCACCACACGACGCAGGGGTATGTCGGAACTCGCGGTCCCGACATACCCCTGTCGTGTGGTGCTGTGCTGCTCGGTTGCTCCGCTCCGCGGGCCGCGACCCGGCTGACGTCCTACCGGGAGCGGTCCGTGTCGACGATGTCGACCCGCACCTGCTTGCCGCCGGCGAGGGCGCCGACCACGGTGCGCAGGGCACCGGCGGTGCGACCGGACCGACCGATCACGCGACCAAGGTCATCGGGGTGGACGCGCACCTCGAGCAGCTCACCGCGGCGCAGCTCCTTGTGCCGCACGACGACGTCCTCGTCGTGGTCGACGATGCCCTTGACGAGGTGCTCGAGCGCCTCCTCGAGCACGATCAGGCCTCGGACGCGTCGGCGTCGGTCGGCAGGGCCGGCTGCGCGTCGGCCTGGTCGGCGTCGGCGGGTGCGGTCGGCACCTCGGCCCCGCTGGACTTCTCGTTGTCGTCAGCGGCCGTGGCCGGCGTGACATCGGCCTTGGCGCCCTCCTCCGAGAGGCCCTCGTGCGCGGTGACGGCCTGGTCCGACTCGGCCTGGCTGCCCGCCTTGCCCTCGAACGTGACGTCGTCGGCCTTCGCCTCGCCGGCCTTGGACTCATCGGCCTTGGACTCATCAGCCTTGGAGTCGTCAGCCTTGGAATCGTCAGCCTTGGCGGACTTCTTCTTCCTGGGCGTGGTGGCGCCGTCCTTGGGCTCGTCGGCCGCGGCCTTGCTCGCCGCGTCGAAGAGGGCCTTCTTGTCGGCCTTCGGCTCGGCCAGCTTGAGAGTGCCCTCGGCACCCGGCTCGCCCTTGAACTTCTGCCAGTCGCCGGTCACCTTGAGCAACGCGGCGACCTGCTCGGTCGGCTGCGCGCCGACACCGAGCCAGTACTGCGCGCGCTCGGAGTCGATCTCGATGAGAGACGGCTCCTGCGTCGGGTGGTACTTGCCGATCTCCTCGATGGCCCGGCCATCGCGCTTGGCCCGCGAGTCCATGACGACGACGCGGTAGTACGGTGCCCGGATCTTGCCGAGGCGCTTCAAACGAATCTTGACGGCCACGTGGGTGGTGTCTCCTGTTTCTGGAATCGGGTGAGCCCGTTGCGCGGTCCGCGTGGGGACACGGGACGCACAGGCTGCAGTTGACACGTCCTGGGGCGGAGAGAGGGGCCGCGACCGGACGGGTACGCCGGACATTCTGCCAGAACCCGCGACGGATACCGAACGCGCGCCCGCGCAGGCCCGGACCGGCAGGAGCTCAGCGGTTCTCCCAGGCGTCCGGCGCCGCCGCGAGCCGCGTGACGTGAGCCGGCAACCGACCGCTGCGCAGCTGCTCGATGGAGGTCTCGTCGAGGACCCTCCGCAGACTGGCTCGCACGGCCACCCACACCGTCGGCAGATGCTCGGCCACGCCGGTGTATGCCGTGTCCTGCGGCCGCAGGCCCCGCACCTCGGCCAGGGGTCCGTCCACCGCACGGAACACGTCGCCGACGGTGACCTGGGACGCATCCTTCGCGAGGCGGTACCCACCCCGCGGCCCCCGCTGGCTGGTGACCAGCCCGCTGCGGCGCAGGTCGGCGAGGATCGCCTCCAGGAACTTGCGGGGCAGCTGTTGCTGCTGCACCAGGGTCTCGACCGACACCGGCTCCCGGCCGCCGACGGTTGCCTCGGCGATGCCGAGCAGCGCCCGGACGGCGTAGTCGACCTTCGCTGAGATGTCCACGCGCCGATTGTGGCGCATGCCGCGTTGCCGTGCCTGCGAGCCGGGTTCCCGAGCGACAGCTGGACAACCTTTTCCTTTAATCCTATTATTCCTACGTGTTCAGAAGGTTATGACGAGAGAGGCGCCGGCCCGGTGCCTCCTCGGTGACACCGAATCAGAGATGTGGTGAAGGACATGCGCAGACTGATCCTGCTCGCCCTCGTGGGCCTGGGCGCGCAGCTCGTGGACGGCAGCCTGGGCATGGCCTACGGCGTCACCTCCACGACCCTGTTGCTCGCCATCGGCGCGAACCCGGCCGCCGCCTCGGCGACCGTCCACCTTGCGGAGATCGGCACCACCTTGGTGTCCGGGGCCTCCCACTGGCGGTTCGGCAACGTCGACTGGGGGGTCGTCCTGCGGATCGGCATCCCGGGTGCTGTCGGCGCGTTCGCCGGTGCGACCTTCCTGTCGAGGCTGTCCACCGAGGTCGCGGCCCCGCTGATGTCCGTCGTGCTCCTGGCCCTCGGGGTCTACGTGCTCACTCGCTTCACCGTCAAGGGGCTGCCACAGGACAAGTTGGACAAGCCGCTGCGCAAGCGATTCCTCGGGCCGCTCGGCCTCGTCGCCGGCTTCGTCGACTCCACCGGCGGCGGAGGCTGGGGGCCGGTCGGCACGCCGGCGATCCTGGCCAGCGGCCGCCTCGAGCCGCGCAAGGTCATCGGGTCCATCGACACCAGCGAGTTCCTCGTCTCGGTCGCCGCGAGTCTCGGCTTCCTGTTCGCCCTCGGGTCGCAGGGCATCGACGTCGTCTGGGTCGTCGCACTCCTGGCCGGTGGCGTCGTGGCCGCCCCCATCGCCGCCTGGCTGGTGCGCCACCTGCCGCCGCGCATCCTCGGCTCGCTCGTCGGAGGCCTGATCGTCGTGACCAACGCACGCACGCTGCTGCGCAGCGACTGGGTCGACGCGGGTGACGTCACCCGCTACGCGGTGTATGCCGTCCTCTACCTGCTGTGGGCCGCGGCCGTCGCCATCTCCGTGCGTGCCCACCGGCGCACGGTGCGTCTCGATTCAGCCGACGTCCACGGGTCGGGGATCAACCGGCCGGACGAGCTCGCAGCGCGGTGACACGCCGGACCTCCAGGGCCGCACGCACCACCTCCCGGTCGGGGACGGGGCTCGAGGTGTCGACGCTCAGGACCTCGCCCCATGCCCGTGTCCGCGCCGAACCATCCGTCTCCCCTGCCCTACACCAGATCTCGAGGACCGCTGCCGGGTCGAGCCCGACGCCGGCCAGCACTTCGCGCAGCTCCTCGTTGTCGTCCGGCGACAGGTCGGCCTCGACGACCGCGCCCACGGGTGACTCCGCCAGCAGCCGGTAGAGGGTCGTCCGGTCGTTGACCACGTCCTGGGAGAAGAGCGGGAGGGCCAGCTCCCGGGCCAGTCGGCGGGCGAACCCGGTCCTGCCCGGGCCGGGCTCTCCGCCCACCAAGCAGGCCAGGCGATGCGGCTCCTGCGCCGGGAAGGCGGGAGCAGGCCACTCCTCTGCCGTCAACGCGTAGCGGTCGTGGTCTCGCCACTGCTCCCGCCCGGCCACGTCCGCCATCCACATCATCCGCGGCGTGAAGCCCTCGTACCGAAACCCCAACCCACGTAGTAGACCCGCCGAGGTGACATTGCCGGGTTGGACGTTGGCCTCGACCCGGTGCAGCCCCATCCCCTCCGGCTCGGCGGCGAACGCCACCCCGATCACGAGGCTGATCCCTTCGGAGAAGAGGCCACGACCGGCATACGGGTCGTAGGCGTCGTAGCCCAACGCCGCAGACCTGAACCGCCCGTGGACGACGCCCGTGACGTTGACCTTGCCGACCACGTCGTGGTCGCCCTCGGGATGGTGCGCGCGGACGAGAAAAGTGCGGTGAGAGCGCGACTGGGCCGCCAAGTGGCCCCGGATGTCGTCGGGATTCACCGGGTTCCACCGGGCGATCCGGCGCCGTGACTGCTCCACCGCGCGACGGTAGGGCGCGACGTCGGCCGGGGCGATGGTGTGCACGCGGACCTGTTCGCCGTCGGCGTGCAGGTCAGGGGGCAACATGGCCTCGCAACACGATCAGCTCCGGGTCCGCGAGCACGGCGATGTCGTCGCGGGGATCGGTACCGTAGACGACGAAGTCGGCGCTCTCCCCCTCCTCGAGGCCGGGTCTGCGCAGCCAGCGGCGCGCGCCCCAGCAGGCGGCATCGAGGGCCTGCGCCGTGCTGAAGCCGGCGCGGGTCAGCTCGAGCGCCTCCTGGGCGACCAACCCGTGCGGCAGCGATCCACCCGCGTCAGTGCCGACGAAGATCGGGATGCCGGCCTCGTGCGCCTTGGCAACCGTGTCGTGGCGGCGCGCGTGCAGGTCTCGCATGTGCGCGGCATACGTGGGGAACTTGCCCTCGGCGGATCGGGCGATGGACTCGAAGGTCGCGATGTTGACCAGGGTGGGCACGATGGCGATGCCCTGGGCCGCGAACGCTCCGATCGTGTCGTCCTGCAGTCCGGTCGCGTGCTCGATGCAGTCGGTGCCGGCGGCCGCGAAGTCGTGCAGCGACTCCTCGCCGAAGCAGTGCGCCGTGACGCGGGCGCCCTCCTCGTGGGCGGCGGCGATCGCGGCCGCGAGGGCTTCGCGTGGCCAGCAGGGACTGAGGTCACCGGTGTCCCGGTCGATCCAGTCGCCGACCAGCTTCACCCAACCGTCTCCCGCCCGCGCCTCCTGGCGGACGTAGGCGACCAGGTCCTCCGGCTCGATCTCCCACCCGAAGTTGCGGATGTAGCGTCGGGTCCGGGCGATGTGGCGGCCCGCGCGGATGATCCGGGGCAGGTCCTCCCGATCGTCGATCCAGCGGGTGTCGGCGGGAGATCCTGCGTCGCGGATGAGCAGCGTGCCGGCCTCCCGATCGGCCACGGCCTGCTTCTCGCTGGTGGAGTCGTCCACCGCGCCGTGGGCGTCGAGACCGACGTGGCAGTGGGCGTCGACGAGCCCGGGTAGCACCCAGCCGTGGACGGTCTGCACCTTCGCCCCGGCCGACGGCGGCGTGAAGGAGACGGTGCCGTCCACCACCCAGATCTCGTCACGCACCTCCTCGGGCCCGACCAGGATCTTCCCCTTGACGTGCACAGTGCCTGAGGTCATGAACGCGACCCTACCGAGCCGGCGCCGACCCGGGAGGGCGGCGCGACCGTCGACGTGCGCGGGTCAGCGCTTCGGCTTGTTGTCGCGTGCGCTCACCAGCACTCCACCGGCCACGGCGAGCGCGATGCCGAGGGCGATGCCCACGCCGATGTTGTCGAGGAAGATCACGCCGATCACGAGGCCCACCAACAGGCCGACCAGGGCTCCGCGCGTTACGGTCGTGCTGGATTTGCGAGGATCAGGCCCTCGTTGCGGAGCCTCCATATCCCTCACCGTAACGCCGGAGGCGCCGGGCCGCTCGACATCGCCGAAGGGCGACCGACGTGGCAGGCCTGCCCGGCCCCGGTCAGGGCGAGTCGACGGGGCGTGCTCCGGGCTACTTGCCGAGGAACTTCTCGAACCCCTTGGGGAGCTGGAGGTTCGTCGGGTCCATGGACTCGTCGTTCGGTTCGGCGCTCCCACCGTCCCCACCGACATCACCGAAGGCGGACCCCATCGCCGCGGCGCGAGCCTGCTCCTCCTTCTGCTCGAGGGCCTTCTCCTCGGCCGCACGCTTGGCAGGGTTGCCGCTCTTGCCCTTCTTGCGCTTGACCTGCTTGCCCTTCTTCCCACCGCCCAGGCTCGGCATCCCGGGCACGCCCGGCATGCCACCGCCGCGGCGGAGCTGGCGCATCATCTTCTGCGCCTCGCCGAAGCGTTCGAGCAGCTGGTTGACCTGGGAGACCGTCACACCGGATCCCTTGGCGATGCGCGCCCGGCGGGACCCGTTGATCTGCTTGGGGTGGGTCCGCTCGAACGGCGTCATCGACTGCACCATCGCCTCGACCCGGTCGAACTCTCGCTCGTCGAGGTTGGCGAGCTGGTCCTTCATCCCGGCCATGCCCGGCATCATGCCGAGCATCGACTTGAGCGATCCCATCTTCTTGATGGCCGACATCTGCTGCAGGAAGTCGTCGAAGGTGAAGTCCTCCTCCGCCATGAACTTCCGCGTCATCTCGGCGGCCTGGGCGCGGTCGAACGCCTTCTCGGCCTGCTCGATCAGGGTGAGCACGTCGCCCATGTCGAGGATCCGAGACGCCATCCGATCGGGGTGGAAGACCTCGATGTCCTTGACCTGCTCACCGGTCGAGGCGAACATGATCGGCCGTCCGGTGACGGTGGCCACCGACAACGCGGCACCACCGCGCGCGTCACCGTCCAGCTTGGACAGCACGACGCCGGAGAAGCCCACCCCGCGCTGGAACGCCTCGGCCGTCTCGACGGCCGCCTGGCCGATCATCGCGTCGATGACGAAGAGGACCTCGTCGGCCTTCGTCTCGATCTTGATGTCGTGCGCCTGCTGCATGAGCTCGACGTCGACTGCGAGCCGACCGGCGGTGTCGATGATGACCACGTCGTGCTGCTGCTTGCGGGCGTGCTCGACGCCGTCGAGCGCGACGTCGACCGGGTCGCCGAAGGAGCGGGTGCCCTCACCGCTCTCGAGCGCCGCGTCGTGGCCACCGACGTTGCCGCGCTCGGGCGCGAACACCGGCACGCCGGCGCGCTGGCCCACGACCTCGAGCTGGGTGACGGCATTGGGCCGCTGGAGGTCGGCCGCGACGAGGATGGGGGTGTGGCCCTGGTCGGCCAGCCACTTGCCCAGCTTGCCGGCGAACGTCGTCTTACCGGAACCCTGCAGCCCCGCCAGCATGATCACCGTCGGCGGGGTCTTGGCGAACTCGATGCGCCGGGTCTCGCCACCGAGGATGCCCACCAGCTCGTCGTTGACGATCTTGACGACCTGCTGGGCCGGGTTGAGCGCCTCGCTGACCTCGGCCCCCAGCGCCCGTTCGCGGACCCCTCTGGTGAACTCCTTGACGACCGGCACCGCCACGTCGGCGTCGAGCAGGGCGAGGCGGATGTCGCGCACCGTCGCATTGACGTCGGACTCGGAGAGTCGGCCCTTGCGCTTGAGGTTCTTGAAGGTGACGGTCAGTCGGTCAGACAGGCTGGTGAACACGTGCCCAAGGTTAACGGTCCGGCGGGGATGCTCAGGCCTCCGCCTGCGCGCGCTTCCACACGCGGAACCCCGCTCGGTGTCGCCGTGTCGCCAGGTTCACGCCCCTACGACGCCACGCCTTCGCCCACCCGTTCGTATGCCGGCTCGTCCACCTGCTCGTGTGCCGGGGCCGGCACCGGGGCAGGCTGCTCCGGCAGCGATGCCTCCCACGCGGCACCCGCCAGCCTGGCCAGGTCGTAGGCGGCCTCACCGTGCTGGTCGCGGTCGGCCCCGGCCAACTCGGCCTCCGGGCCGATTCGGAGACCGAGCGTGCGGTGCAGGACCGTCCCGATGGCATAGGTCGCCGTGAAGGAGAAGGCCACCACGGCGAGCGCCGCGACCGCCTGCCGTGCCAGCTGAGCCGGGCCACCGCCGTACAGGAGGCCGTCGACCCCGGCCGGCGCCGCGGAGGACGCCAGGAAACCGATGCCCACGGTGCCCACGAGGCCACCGACGAGGTGTACGCCGACGACGTCGAGGCTGTCATCGACTCCGAGCCGGTGCTTGAGGCCGACCGCCGCCGCGCACACGGCGCCCGCGACCAGACCGAGACCGATCGCGCCAACGGGCGTGACGGAGTTCGCGGCCGGTGTGATTGCGACCAGCCCTGCGACGACGCCCGAGGCCGCTCCCAACGACGAGCCGCGGCCGTCCCGCAGCCCTTCGGTCACCAGCCACCCGAGCAGACCGGCCCCGGTGGCCGCGATCGTGTTGACGAAGGCCAGAGCCGCGACCCCGTTGGCGCCGAGCGCCGATCCCGCGTTGAAGCCGAACCACCCGAACCACAGCAGACCCGTGCCGAGCATCACCATGGTGAGGTTGTGTGGCCGGATCGTCCTGCGGCCGAGATCGATCCGCCGCCCCAGCACCAACGCGAGGGCGAGTCCTGCGGCACCCGCGTTGATGTGGACAGCGGTGCCGCCGGCGAAGTCGATCGCATGCAGCTGGTTGGCGATCCAGCCGCCGCGGTCGGCGGCCAGCCCGTCGAAGGCGAAGACCCAGTGCGCCACCGGGAAGTAGACGACGGTCGCCCAGACGACCGTGAACACCAGCCACGTCACGAACTTCGCCCGCTCCGCGATCGCGCCGCTGATCAGCGCCACCGTGATCACGGCGAAGACGGCCTGGAAGGCGACGAACGCCAACGTCGGAATCGTCCCGACCACACTGTCGGCAGCCATCAGGCCGGACAGCCCGAAGTGCGCGAAGGGGTTGCCGACCAATCCGTGCCACGACTCACCGAAGGCCTCGCTGTAACCCCAGAGCACCCACGCGACACCGACAGTCGCCATCGCGCCGAAGCTCATCATCATCATCGCCAGGACGCTCTTGGCGCGCACCATGCCGCCGTAGAACAGGGCCAGGCCCGGGGTCATGAGCAGCACCATCGCGGCGCTGGTCAGGACCCACGCGGTGTCACCGCTGCTGATTTCCATGCCGCACAGCATCGAGGAGGCGTGTTACCGCTGCGGTCCTCCCGCGTTACGACCGTGTCAGAAATGAACCCGCTGTGTGAACACCAGGTTTCGGGGCAGCCCTTCGGCGCCTTGGCTCAAGGCTTCTGGAAGAGTCCCTCGGCGTCGTCCTTGGGTGCCTGCTCGCGCAGCACGAAGCGCATCTTCTTGCCGGTCGGCGTCATCGGGAGCTCCTCCACGAACCGGTAGGCGCGGGGGCGCTTGAACTGGGCCAGCAGCGGGTGGGCCCGGCAGAACCGGTCGAGGTCCTGGACGCTCGCGACCCGGTCGGCGCACACGACATACGCCACCACCCGCTCGCCCCACTGCTCGTCGGGCATCCCCACCACGATCGAGTCCTGCACCGCCGGACAGGAATTGAGTGCCTCCTCGACCTGCATGGGGTAGACGTTCTCGCCGCCGGACAGGATCATGTCGTCCTTGCGGCCGACGATGGTGACGTATTCCTGGGCGTCCCAGACCGCGAGGTCGCCGATGTAGAGCCAGCCGGCGCGGAACCGCCCCTTCTGGTCCTCGCCCTGGTCGACGTAGGACTGGCCGGCCTTCATCGACCGCACGATGACCTCGCCGACCTCGGTCCCGTCCTTGGCCGCGAGGTCGTCCGGTGCTGCCAGGCGGTCGGGATAGACCTTGACGACCGCCACGTCGTCGTCCGTGCAGGCCCGTCCTGCGCTGCCCGCGTGGTCCGGAAGGTCGCTCGGGCGCAGGAAGGTGTTCCAGAAGGCCTCGGTCGTGCCGTAGCCGTTGAAGATGTCGGGCGTGAGGACCTCCTGGTAGCGCAGGCAGGCCGCCCGCTCGAGGGGCGCGCCCATGGTCACGATGCCCCTCAGCGTCCCCAGATCGCGGGGTCGCACCTCCTGCTCGTCCGAGAGCAGCGCGAGGTTGGTCGGCGCCCCGATCAGGAAGCTCAGCCCACGGTCGGCCACCAGATCGAGCACCGTCGCAGCGTCGAAGTGGCGCAACGCCACCGACTCGGCGCCGACGTAGAAGACCGGGCTCGGCCCGCCCGAGTAGAGCCCGCCCCGATGGAACCACGGCGTCATGTTGAGGGTCTTGTCCTCGGGGGTCAGCGGGAAGTGCATGATGACGTCGTGGGCCGTGAGGATCTCCACGGCGGCGTTGAGCGACACTCCTTTCGGCTGGCCGGTCGTGCCCGATGTGTAGAGGCGCGTCGTCTCGTCGTAGGCGGTGGCGTGCGGCCATGCCGGTGCGTCACGACGGTGGTCGGCCAGTTCGGCGAACGATGTCGCCGCCGGACCGGTCGCGCCGGTCTTCTCCGGGTCGACCACGATGACGCGATCCGGACGGTGCTCGGCGATATCGAGCGCGCCCCACGCCGTGTCGACCAGCGCGGCGTCGAAGAAGTAGACGGCGGGCGTGCTGTCGTCGAGGACGTGGGCGGTCTCCCCCGGTGAGAGCCGGAAGTTGATCGGACAGGCGATCGCGCCCATCCGCTGGGCCGCCAGCCACAACAAGGCGAACTCCGGGGTGTTGAACAGCTGGAAGACGATGACCTCCCGGGGCCTCACCCCAGTGGCCACCAACCCCGCCGCCAACGCGTCGACCTCGCCGCCGAGCTCGGCATAGGTCCACCGGCGGTCGGTGACCGCGTCGGACAGGGCCGGCCGGTCGGCATACCGGTGCACATTCCGGCTGAACCCGGTGAGGTAGGTGAAGTGGCGTTCAAAGGTCGCACGGAATGCCCTTGACTCATAACGGTAGCCGGACAAACCACACCTCCTTCTTCCCCGAGTTGCCTATTCGAGCCGTCTGGCCGGGGCGTCAGGGCCAGGGGCCCGAAGCACGATGACGCAGTTCTGGCCCCCGAAGCCGAACGCGTTGGCGACGGCCGTGTCCACGCGGAGCTCCCGCGCACGGCCGGGCACGTAGTCGAGGTCGCATTCCGGGTCGGGCGTCTCGAGGTTGACGGTGGGCGGTACCTGGCCGTCCCGGATGGCCAGCGCGCACACCATCGCGGAAAGCGACCCGGCCGCACCGATGAGGTGCCCCACCATCGACTTCGGCGAGCTCACCGCAACCTGGTCGGCCGCCGAACCCAGGGCCGATCTGATGGCTGCGGTCTCGGTGCGGTCGTTGGCGCGGGTGGAGGTGCCGTGGGCGCAGATGTAGTCGATCTCCTGCGGCCCCACCCCGGTCCGCTGCAGGGCTTGTCGGATCGCCTCTGCCGCATATGTTCCCGACGGCTCGGGGGCACTGACGTGGAAGGCATCCGATGTCAGCGCCCCTCCGAGCAGCTGGGCGTATGCCGTCGCGCCCCGCTCGCGCGCGTGCGTGGCCGACTCCAGCACCACGACCACGGCCCCTTCGGCGAACACGAAGCCGTCCCGGTCGGCGTCGAAGGGACGGCTCGCGAGCTGGGGCTCGTCGTTGAGTCGGGACAGGGCGCCCATCGTGGTCAGCCCCTCGAACATCACCTCGGTGATCGCGGCATCGGTGCCACCGCAGACCACGACATCGGCCTCGCCCGACAGGATCAACCGCCTCGCCTCGAGCAACGCGTAGCTGCCGCTGGCGCACGCGAGGGCGCTCGCGGTCACGGGCCCGTGCACGCCGAGATCGATGGCGACCTCGCACGCGGGCATGTTCGGGATCACCGACGACACGAAGTAGGGACTCACCCGGCGGGTGGTGCGGCCGTGCGGGTCGTCCAGGGTGCGGGCCGCCTTCTCGACCTCGCCCATCGCCCCCACAGCGGTGTTGACCACGACGCCGATGCGTGACCGGTCCTCTCCCTCGAGGTCCAGGGCTGCGTCGGCCACCGCCTCACGAGCGGCGGCAACGGCGAACTGGCTCACGCGAGCGGTCCGGCGCAGCCGCTTGGTGTCGAGGACCTCTGATGGGTCGAAATCCTTGACCTCACCCGCGATCCGGGTCGAGAGCCGGGACGCGTCGAACGAGCTGATCGGCCCGATGCCCGACTTGCCGGCGAGCAGGGCCGACCACGTGTTCGGCACGTCCCTGCCCACGGGAGTGATCGCACCGAGCCCCGTGACCAGGACCTGCTCCACCAATCGTCACCACCTCACCGTGAGTGCTCGCCAGCCTAGCCCCCCGCCCGCCCCTGCTGCCAAAGGACGGCGACCTGACCGGCGCGCCCACGCCGCGCGCGGGTCAGGAGATCAGGGCGTCGACGAAGGCCTCGGGGTCGAACGGCGCGAGGTCGTCGGGTCCCTCACCGAGACCGACGAGCTTGACCGGCACGCCCAACCGGCGCTGCACGGCCACGACGATGCCGCCCTTGGCGGTGCCGTCCAGCTTGGTCAGGACGATACCGGTCACGGCCACGACCTCGCTGAAGACCTCGGCCTGACGCATGCCGTTCTGTCCGGTCGTGGCGTCGAGGACGAGGAGCACCTCGTCGATGGGGCTCTGCTTCTCGACGACGCGCTTGACCTTGCCGAGCTCGTCCATCAGCCCGACCTTGTTGTGCAACCGACCCGCGGTGTCGATGAGGACCACGTCGGCCTCGAGCTCGACCGCACCCTTGACCGCATCGAACGCCACGGCGGCGGGATCCGCGCCGTCCTTGTGGG
This sequence comes from Segeticoccus rhizosphaerae, assembly GCF_005222685.1. Lineage (NCBI taxonomy): Bacteria > Bacillati > Actinomycetota > Actinomycetes > Micrococcales > Intrasporangiaceae > Segeticoccus > Segeticoccus rhizosphaerae. Next base: position 45,731 of record NZ_SWMA01000016.1, on the reverse strand, counting down.
ACCGCACGGTCGGCACGCCGACCCGCTCCCCCCAGGTCTGGAGCTGATCGGCCGCTGCAGCACGGAACGTGTCGGCCGCACCGAGGATGACGTCCTTGTCCTCGGCGACGAGCACTCGCGCGAGCTTGCCGACGGTCGTGGTCTTTCCGGTGCCGTTGACGCCGACGACGAGGACCACCGCCGGCCGGCCACCGACCCGCGACGACGCCACCGACCGGTCCATGCCCGGGTCGACGAGCCGCAACAGGTCCTCGCGGAGCCAGGCGCGCACGGTCGCCTCGTCCTGCACCCCCTCGACCTTCACGCGGGTCCGCAGCGCGTCCACCAGCTCGGTGGCGGCCTCGACGCCGAGGTCAGAGGCCAGCAGGGTGTCCTCCACCTCCTCCCAGGCCTCCTCGTCCAGCCCACCCCTGGACAACAGCGCCAGCAGGCTTTGGCCGAAGGCGGTGTTGGACCGGGCGAGTCGGGCGCGCAGCCGCTGCAGCCGGCCTCGCGCCGGAGCCGGCGTCTCGACGACCGCCTCGGCGGGTTCCTCCACCTCGGGGGCGGTCGGACGCGCCGGCGGCTCCACCGTGCCGGTGCGTCCGCCGGAGGAGTCGCGGGTGCGTTCGTCGTCAGCGGCGGTCGGAGCGCCACCCGGCCGGGTGCCGGTCTGCGCCCGCGGCGGCAGGGTGGACTGCTTGCCGCGCTTTCCCCGGAAGAGGCCCACGACCAGGCCCACGGCGACGACGGCGATCAGGACGGCGGCGCCGACGATTTCCCAAAGAGTGTCCACGGCGGAGATTCTCCCAGACGAAGAAGGGTCACCCCACCCGTTGGGGGGTGACCGGAGCAGCTACCGCCAAGCGGTGTGTCGGCGTCAGCCTGCGCGACCCACCTGGGTGTCCGGGTCGCTGTCCGCCGAGTCGTCGGCACGCCCCGCGGACCGGCTCTTCGGCGCCTCGTCCGGCGTCTGGTCGGCCGGCTCGGTCCTGGCGTCAGCGGAGCGCTTGGCCCGGGCACTCGTCACCGCTTCGCCGGTGCGCGACCTCGCCGTGCCGACGGCGTCACCGGTGCGGTTCAACGCGTTGCCGGTCCGGTTCTTCACCGCGCTCACGACCTCCTCCCCCTTGGGAGTGAGGACCTCGCGCCCCTCCCGTCGTGCCGGGATCGCGACGAGCGCCACGACGAGCGCGGCCAGGCCGATGCACACGAGCATGCCGAGGATGAGGAGCACCATGGGTCTAGAGTGCACTGCTGGTCGACGACAGCACCAATCGACTCGCCGCAGGTGTGGTCCACATCACGTCGATTCAGCACTTTCCGACCCACCGTCGAGTGGTATGCCGTGTAGCCGCCGGGATATGCCTGTGGCCGCGCTCCGTGGCCTCAGGGTCGCTCCGCTCCACCGCCGTCCTGCGTCGCGGCTAGGCGCTCTCGTCCTGCAGGTCCCGCAGCCGTTGGGAGACGACGGTGGTGACCCCGTCGCCCCGCATCGTCACGCCATACAGGGCGTCCGCGATCTCCATCGTGCGCTTCTGGTGTGTGATGACGATCAGCTGGCTGGAGTCGCGCAGCTCCTCGAACAGGGTGATCAGGCGTCCCAGGTTGGCATCGTCGAGGGCGGCCTCGACCTCGTCCATGATGTAGAAGGGGCTGGGGCGCGCCTTGAAGATGGAGACCAGCAGGGCCACCGCCACCAGGGACCGCTCGCCACCGGAGAGCAGCGAGAGGCGCTTGATCTTTTTGCCGGGCGGCCGTGCCTCCACCTCGATGCCCGTCGTCAGCAGGTCGTCGGGGTCGGTGAGGAGGAGCCGGCCCTCGCCACCCGGGAACAGCCGGCCGAAGACCCCCTCGAACTGTGCGGCGGTGTCCTCGAAGGCCTCCGCGAAGACCTTCTGCACGCGCTCGTCGACCTCGCGGACGATGTCCATCAGGTCGCGCTTGGAGCTCTTGAGGTCCTCGAGCTGCTCGGTGAGGAACTTGTGCCGCTCCTCCAGCGCGGAGTACTCCTCGAGCGCCAGCGGGTTGACCTTGCCCAGCGCCGACATCTTGCGCTCGGCCCGGCGCAGCCGCTTCTCCTGTGCCTCCCTGACAAAGGGCCCCGGCTCCGGCGGAGCGGCGTCGGGGTCGGCCTTCGGGTCGGGCACCGGCGGGACCAGCTGGTGCGGGCCGAAGTCCTCGACCAGCACCTCCGGGTCGATCCCCAGTTCCTCGACCGCCTTGGCCTGCAGGGTCTCGATGCGCAACCGCTGCTGGGTGCGCGCGACCTCGTCCCGGTGCACCGAGTCGGTCAGCTCACGCAGCTGGTCACCCAGCGATGACACCTCCCGGCGCACCGTCGCCAGAGTCGACTCCCGCGCGGTGCGGGCCTCCTCGGCCTCGGTGCGGGCGACGGCGGCGACCTGCAGTGACGCAGACACCTGCTCCACGGCGCGTCGGGCGCCGAGCACCACGGCCCGCGCGACGTCGGCCTGCCGGCGGCGGCGCTCCCGGCGGGCGGCCAGCCGCTCACGGGCCTCGAGCTCGGCGCGGGCAGCGGACTCCAGGGAGTCGGCACGACCGTGCAGGGCCCGAGCGCGCTCCTCGCTGGTGCGAAGGCGGAGCCGCTGCTCGGTCTCGTCGGCCCGGGCCTGGCTGGCGGCAGCCGCCAACCGATCGCGCTCGTCGGTGGACGGCTCCTCCTCCACCGGCTCCTCGTCGGCTGCCGCGAGCCGCTCCTGCAGGTCCGCGAGCTCGGCGCGGTCGCTCTCCAGCGCCTGCTCCGCGGTCGCGATCGCGTGCTCGACCCGGTCGCCCTCGCCGCGCGCGCCTCGCACCACGGCCCCGAGCTGACCGAGCTTCTCCGCAACGGCGGCGAGGCGTGCGTCGGACTCGTGCAGCCGCTCGAGGGTGTGCTCCACGGCGTCCTCGGCTCGCGTGACGCGCTCGGTGGCGGTCGCGAGTGCGAACTTCGCCTCGTCGGTCCGGCGAGACGCGTCCTGGATGCGCTCTCGCGTCTCGTCGACGGCCGCCTGTGTCTCGATCAGGCTGGGCGCGGAGGCGCTGCCCCCTCGCACGTAGCCGGGCGCGAAGACGTCGCCGTCGGCCGTCACTGCGGTGACGCCGTCGCCACGCTCGAGCAGCGCAGCCGCGGTGTCGGCGTCCGGGACCAGGGCGACCCGGTCCAGGAGCTGCTCGAGGGCGGGACGTACCTGCTCGGGCGCGGTGACCACCTCGCGCGCCCAGACCGCTGCGTTGCCAGGCAGCTGCGGCCAGGGGCCGGGTGCGCCCGGACGTGCCGTGGCTCCGAGGAGCATGCCGGCGCGGCCCGAGTCGTCGTCGCGCAGCGTCTGCAGGGCACGGCGGGCGCTGTCCACCGATGAGACCACGAGAGCGTCGGCGGCCCAGTCCAGTGCGGCCGCCACCGCGGTCTCGTGCCCCGGTGCGACCTGCACCACCGCAGCAACAGACCCGTCGATGCCCTCCAGCCGCTCGGTGGAGGCCAGCAACGCGGCGGCTCCGTCCTTGCGGCGCAGCCCGAGCTCGAGGGCCTCCAGACGGGCAGTCAGGGAAGACCGGTCGCGCTCGGCCGCTCGCTTGGACTCCCGAAGCCGGTCGACCTCGGCGCGGGCCTGTTCCAGCTCGGCGGCGGCCTGCTCGTGGGCGGTGTCGAGCCCCTCCTCGCCCTCCTCGTCGACGGCCACGGAGGACTCGAGGGCGGCGAACTCCTGCTCGGCAGCCTGCGCCCGCGTGGTGCTCTCGGCGAGGTTCTCCCGGAGCCGGCCGATCTCGGCCTCTCCCGCCTCGATCCGGCTGCGCCGCGCCGCCACCTGGCCGGCCAGCTTGGCAAGGCCCTCCCGGCGGTCCGCGGCGGCCCGCAGGAGCCGGGCCAGTCGCTGCTGCTCCTCGGCGTGGGCTGACTCGACTTCGGCGCGGTGCGACACGGCATCCTGAAGGTGCTGCTGTGCCTGCTCCACCTCGGTCAGCAGCACCTGCTCCTGCTCACGCACCTGTGCAGCCTGGGCACGCAGCTCGTCGGGATCACGCCGCCCCGCGGGCTGCTCCTCCTGCTCGTCGGCGGTGAGCAGCCGGACCCGCTCAGCGGCGAGGTCACCGGTCGCGGTGAGCCTCTCGCGCAGCGAGGACAGGGCAAACCACTGCTCCTGCGCCTTGGCCACCAACGGGGCGGCCTCGCGCGACTCCTCCTCGAGCGACGTCATACGCTCCTGGGCCGCGGCCAGTGACTGCTCCACCTCGGTGCGGTGGGTGATCAGGGCGGTTTCGTCCGCGACGTCCTGCTCGAGGGTGCTGGTCAGCTGGACCAGGTCGTCGGCGAGGAGCCGCAACCGGGCATCACGCACGTCGGCCTGGATCACGGCGGCCTGGCGCGCGGTCTCGGCCTGCCGGCCGAGCGGCCCGAGCTGGCGCCGGATCTCGGAGGTGAGGTCGGTGACGCGGGTGAGGTTGCCCTCCATCGCGTCGAGCTTGCGCAGGGCGCGTTCCTTGCGCTTGCGGTGCTTGAGGACGCCGGCCGCCTCCTCGATGAAGCCGCGGCGCTCCTCGGGCGTGGCCCGCAGCACCGTGTCGAGCTGGCCCTGGCCCACGATGACGTGCATCTCGCGACCGATGCCCGAGTCGGAGAGCAGCTCCTGGATGTCGAGCAGCCGACAGTGGGTGCCGTTGATGGCGTACTCGGAACCTCCACCGCGGAACATGATGCGCTTGATCGTCACCTCGGTGTAGTCGATCGGCAGCGCACCGTCGCTGTTGTCGATGGTGAGCGCGACCTCCGCCCGTCCGAGCGGGGCCCGGCCGGACGTCCCCGCGAAGATGACGTCCTCCATCTTGCCGCCGCGCAGGCTCTTGGCGCCCTGCTCCCCCATCACCCAGGCGAGCGCGTCGACGACGTTGGACTTGCCCGACCCATTGGGCCCGACGATGCAGGTGATTCCCGGCTCGAGCTGCATGGACGTCGCGGAGGCGAAGGACTTGAAGCCCCGCATGGTCAGGCTCTTGACGTACACGAGCGATGGGCTCCCTCTGGCCGGCGATGATCGAGGGCCACTGTACCGGCGGGGAGGTCGGACTTCGGGGAGGTGCAGGCGGCCCGGAGGCGCGTGTGACCGATGAGGTTGCTGTGGTCAGTTGTTCTTGCGACGGGCTGGGTCGACGTCCTGGCGCCGGTCCTAGCGCTGGTCCACCGGTGCCACGCGTGACCGGTCGTCCCTCAACCGGTCGTTGTCCGCCTGCAGTCCCTCGATGAGTTGCTCGAGGTCCCGCACCCTGATCCGCAGGCGCGCCGTCTCCTGAAGCAGGCGGTCGTCGCGGATCGTGCGGTGACCCAGTAGTGCCTTGGCCATGTCCACTCCGATGTGATCCCTGACGGGGGTGTTGGCAGGGGGTGCGGGTGAGTTGCCCCGACGCGTGTACGTGGGCACCTCCAGAATCCCACCCCTCTCTGCGCAGGTCAACGGGGGGTCACGCACCGCCCAGGGCTGCGAGCACCAGTCCGATCGGGATGCTGACGAGGATGACCAGCACGAGCAGCAGGTAGACCCAGTGGATCCAGGGGCTGCCCGCTCCGTCACCAGGGCGGCCCACCCGCACCACGCGGGCGAAGAGCACCAGAGCCACCACCAGCAGCGCGCCGCCGACGTCCACCACGACCGGACGCTCGAGCACGGCACCGACGATGACCAGCGCGCTGCCGAGGTTCCAGCCCACCAGCTCCCACACGATGGTCGGCCGGCCGGGGAGCTCGTGGGCGAGCCACGCCTGGCCCACCCCGAAGACGAGCTGGGCCACCCCCACGACGAGCACAAGGTATGCCGCCGCCCACGACCCGTGCTGCCAGGACAACGGGCCGGTCGCCGCCGAGACGAGCCCCCCGCCGATGATGCCGACTGTACCTAGCACGGCGAAACCCGTTGCGCTTCTGACTCTTTCGTGAGCGATCACGCTGCCCGCAGTGTCGCTGCCCATCGCTGTCATCGGGGCGTCCCGTTCATCGCGCCATCTCCGTCGTCTCACCGTTCGCCGAAGCCGGTCAACCGGCCATCGACCTCACGCCACTGTGTCGCGCTGCTCTCGACACGGCCGGGTCGCCCTGTCGTGCTGGGCTGTTCACGGATCAGGTCCTCCAGCCGCTCGATGTCCGCGCGCGGTCCCTGCGCACACACCTCGACGCGTCCGTCGGCCAGGTTGCGCGCGAACCCCACCAGACCGAGCTCCAGCGCTCGCGCCCGCGTCCACCACCGGAACCCCACACCCTGCACGCGGCCGCGCACGAAGATGGTGGCTCGTTCCATGGACTCGATCCTACGAACCCGGTGCGGCCTCGAGGTTCTCACCCTCCACCTGTGGTCGCGCTCCTCCGCGGCGGGTCGCTCCGCTCCATCGTCGCCGCTCGTCGTCGCCGCTCGTCGTCGCCGTTCCGTGTCGCCGCTCGTCGTCGCTCAGGTGCGCCGCTGACGTGGCCGCGGCTGGCAGCGCGGGCAGGAGTAGGACGAGCGGTTCATGAACTGCTCCCGGCGCAGCGGCGTCCCGCACCGCTCGCACGGCTCGCCCTCGCGGCCGTAGACGTCGAGCCGGCGCGAGAAGTATCCGCTGGCGCCGTTGACGTCCACGTAGAGCGCGTCGAAGCTCGTACCGCCCGCGGCGAGCGCCTCGGTCATCACCTGCCGGGCGTGGTCGAGGACGCGCGACAGGGTCGGCTTGGTCAGCAGCGACGCCTCCCGCTCACCGTGCACCTGAGCCCGCCACAACGCCTCGTCCGCATAGATATTGCCGATGCCCGAGACGAGCCCCTGGTCGAGCAGCGCCCTCTTGATGCCCGAGCGCCGTGCCTTCATCCGCCGCACGACCGCCTGTTGGTCGAAGGCGTCCTCGAGCGGGTCGGGCGCGATGTGCGTGATCGTGGCGGGCACGCCGTAGGGCCGTGGGGTGCGGGCTGCGCCGGTGACGTCCGGCACGAGGTCCGCGAGCGCCATACCACCGAACGTGCGTTGGTCGACGAACCGCAGTTGGGGGTCGTTGTCGAAATCCACTGTGGCGTGCAGGTGCTTCTCACGCGGCGCGGTCGCCGGCTCGACGAGCAGCTGGCCACTCATGCCGAGGTGGATGATCAGCGCCTGGAGGTGCTCGTCGGGTGGCTCGAGCGTCAGCCAAAGGTACTTGCCACGCCGTTCGGCGGCCCGCACCAGGTTGTCGCGCAATCGGTCGGCCAGGTCGACCGGTCCGGCGACGTGCCGGCGGGCCACCCGCTGTCCCGTCAGCGACGCGGACCGGATCCGCCGGCCGACCACGTGCTTCGCCAGGCCACGGCGGACGACCTCGACCTCGGGGAGCTCAGGCATCCGTCGCCGAGGACACGCCCTCGTCCACAGCCACGTCCTCTGGTTCGGGCTCGGCGGAGAGGACAGCCTCGGCACGTCGGGTCAGCTCGGTCCAGGCGATCTCGGCGGCCTTCTGCTCGGCCTCCTTCTTGCTGCGCCCGACCCCGGTGCCGAGGATCTCCTCGGCGACCACGGCGTGGGCGGTGAAGACCTTCTCGTGGTCTGGTCCCTCCTCCGTCACGGCATACTCCGGGACGCCCAGTGTCCCCGCGGCGGTGAGCTCCTGCAGGCTGGTCTTCCAGTCGAGCGCGGCGCCGAGGCTCGCCGAGGTCGCCATCAGCGGGTCCAGGAGGTGGTGCACGAAGGTGGTGGCCGCGGGCAGGCCGGCCGAGAGGTAGACGGCGCCGATCACCGCCTCCGTGGTGTCCGCGAGGATCGACGGCTTGTTGCGCCCTCCCGTGCTCTCCTCGCCGCGGCCGAGCAGCAGGTAGTCGCCCAGGCCCATGGTGCGCGCGACCTCGGCGAGGGCACGGCTGTTGACCACGGCGGCGCGCAGCTTGGCCAGCTGCCCCTCCGCGAGGTCCGGGTGGGCGGAGAAGAGCGTGTCGGTCACGACGAGACCGAGCACGGAGTCGCCGAGGAACTCGAGCCGCTCGTTGTTGGGCAGACCGCCGTGCTCGTAGGCGTAGGAACGGTGGGTCAGGGCACGCAGGAGCAGCGGCTCGTCGACGTCCCCTCCGACCACCTGCTTGAGGTAGTCGGAGAGACCCTCGACGGGCCGCTGCGACGCGCCGTTGCCCCGGGACCGGTGCACCGGAGAGTCAGTCACGCGAGTGAGGACCTGTCAGCCCTGGTACTCGGTGCGCTCCGCGGTGCCGTAGTGGCGACCGGCATACGTGCCGCACGACGGGCAGGCGATGTGGGGCTGCTTGGGGGCCTTGCACTGGGGGCACGCGGTGAGCGTGGTGGCGCTGGCCTTCCAGTTCGCGCGGCGCGAACGGGTGTTGGACCGCGACATCTTCCGCTTCGGGACAGCCACGTCAGTTCCTCTTCTCGTCAGTACTGCTCGGCGCCGCGAGGTCTCGCAACGCCGCCCATCGGGGGTCGATCACATCGTGCTGGTGGTCCGGGTCGTCCGCGAGCCGGGCCCCGCACTGGGGACACAGCCCGGGGCAGTCCTCCCGGCACACCGGCTGGAACGGCAGTGAGGGCACCACCGCGTCCCGCAGCACGGGCTCGAGGTCGAGCAGGTCGCCCTCGAGCTCATACACGTCTTCCTCGTCCTCGGGAGCACCCACCTCGTGGTGGTGTGCCGCCCGGTCGGCATACGCGAAGAGCTCCTGGAACCGAGCCTCGACCGGTTGGTCGGCGCGGTCCAGGCACCGCACGCAGGCGCCGACGGCCGTGGCACGCGCCGAGCCAGTCACCAAGACGCCCTCGACGACGGACTCGAACCGCACGTCCAGCTCGATGGGCTGGCCGGGCGGGACGGCGATCACGTCGGTGCCGAGGTCGGCAGGCGCCTCGACGGTGCGTGACATCGTCAGCATCGAGCCGGGTCGTCTGCCCAGTTCCTGGAGGTCGAACACCAGGGGCAGGCGGGGGTCGAGGCGGTTCATGACTCCACAGTCGTCGAGGTGGCTCGGCCCACGTCACGGCAGACGAAGACCGACACATGAGGTTACCGGAGCAGGTGCCGCTCACCCAAACCGAGCGGAAGCAACCGACCGGTATGCCGTGCCGATGGGTGCTCGATGTCCTGGCACCTCGGCGGCAGGGTCGCTCCGCTGGGCTGCGTGCCGCAGCGCCTCCGCGGCCGTCCGCTCCGCCCCATCGTCGCCGTTGTCGTCGCTGCGGCCCATCGTCGCCGCTGGCCGTCGTCGCCGAGCCTATTGTCGGCGCTGGTCGTCGCCGCCGTCCCCTCGCCGCGCCACTCGCGCGAGGAGCGGCTCGAGCACCGGCTCCGGCACCATCTGCGAGACGTCGCCGCCCAGGCTCGCGACCTCGCGGATGAGCGAGCTCGACAGGTGCCCGAGCTCCGGAGCGGCCGGAAGGAACACGGTCTCGATGCCGGTCAGCTGGCGGTTCATCAGCGCCATCGGCAGCTCGTAGGCGAAGTCGGTGTCGCTGCGCAGGCCCTTGAGGATGGCCTGGGCCCCGACCTCCCGGCAGACGTCGACCAGGAGCGTCCGGGCGAACACCTTGACGCGGACGTTGGGCAGGTCGGCGAGCGACTGGTGCAGCAGGTCCTGGCGTTCCTGCACGGTGAACGTCCCTCGCTTGGCGGGGTTGTGCATGACGGCCACGACGACCTCGTCGTAGAGGGCGCTCGCGCGCCGGAACACGTCCATGTGCCCGAGGGTGACCGGGTCGTAGGAGCCGGGGCAGACACACCGGCGGGTCGTCTCGCTCATCGACCCGAACCTAGCAGCGTGCTCCTCCTCCCCCAGATGTCCTGCGTACCGGTCGCCCCAGCGACCACACCGCAGGACCTTGCGCCACCCCGAGCCTGGGACGTCCTGCGTACCGGTCGTCCCGGCGACCACATCGCAGGACGTCCCCGAATGCGCGGTCTGGTGAACTCGGGCACGGCGGTCAGGGCACGCGCTGGGGTCAGGCGATGTCGCCCTCCCCGACGGCCTCGGCGAACCACAAGGTCGTCTCGCCGTAGCGTCGAGGTCCGATCAGCTCGATCCCGCCGGGCCAGAGCGGCTCGGGTGAACGGGTGGACCGCTCGACCACGAGCAGGGCCTCGTCCACGAGCCAGTCGTGGGCGACCAGCAGGCGGAGCACCTCGCCGAGCGACTCCTGTGTGACAGGGTAGGGCGGGTCGGCGAGCACCAGATCGACCTTGGCGTCCAGCGGCGGCCCCGACCGCAGGACCCGCTCCACCGTGTCGGCCCGGACGTCGACCCCGTGAAGTCCCAGCTCCTTGACGTTGCGCCGGGCCACGGCCGCGGCCGGACGTGCCGACTCCACCAGCGTGACGAAGGCCGCTCCCCTGCTGCTGCACTCGAGCCCGAGAGCGCCCGACCCGGCATAGAGGTCGAGGACGCGGGCCTCGTGCAGCACCTCGAGGTGCTCGAGGCGCGAGAAGAGGGCTTCGCGCACCCGGTCGCTGGTGGGCCGGGTGCCGTTGCCGGGCGGGGTGTGGATGCGCCGGCCACCGACGGATCCGGCGATGATGCGCGTCATCCGCGGGTCAGCCCCTCTCCAGGTAGGTGACCTGTTCCTCGTCGAGGACCTCCACGATCCGGTCGCGCAGCACGGGGTGCTCGGCGAGCGCCGGATCCTGCGACACCAGCGCCCGGGCGTCCTCCTGGGCCTCGACGATGAGCGTCTCGTCGCGCAGCAGCTGCAGGAAGCGCAGCTGTCGGCGCCCCCCGGACTGGTGGGCCCCGAGGACGTCACCCTCGCGACGCTGCTCGAGGTCGACCCGGGAGAGCTCGAAGCCGTCCGTCGTGGCCTCGACCGCGGTCAGTCGTTCGAGGGCCGGCCCCTCCTCGACGTCGCTCATCAGCAGACAGATCCCGGGCGCCGAGCCACGACCGACGCGGCCGCGCAGCTGGTGCAGCTGCGAGACACCGAAGCGGTCGGCGTCCACGATCACCATCACCGTGGCGCCGGGGACATCGACCCCGACCTCGATCACCGTCGTCGCGACCATGACGTCGATCTCGCCCGCGGCGAACGCCCGCATGGTGGCGTCCTTCTCGTCGGCGGGCATGCGTCCGTGCAGCACGGCGAGCCGCAACCCCGCCAGGGCCGGTGTCTCCCGCAACCGCTCGAACTGTTCGTAGACCCCGGTCATCGCAGGCCCGGCTGCCCCGTCGTCGCCGCCCTCGGCCGCGAGATCCTCCTCGTCCGAGGACTCCTTCGTGACCACCGCGTCCCCCGGCGGGTCACCGATGCGGGGGCACACGACATACGCCTGGTGGCCCGCCCGCACCTCCTCGGCGACGCGCTCCCAGGTGCGCTGCACCCAACGCTCGTTGCTGCCGGGGACCAGGTGGGTGGAGATCGGCGAGCGCCCCTGGGGCAGCTCGGCCAGCGTGGAGGTCTCCATGTCGCCGAAGACCGTCATGGCGACGGTGCGCGGGATGGGCGTTGCGGTCATGACCAGCACGTGCGGCGGCTGGGCGGCCTTGCCGCGCAACGCGTCCCGCTGCTCGACGCCGAAGCGGTGCTGCTCGTCGACGACGACGAGCCCGAGGTCGGCGAACTGCACATGGTCCTGGATCAGGGCGTGCGTGCCGATCACGATGCCCGCCTCACCGGAAGCGGCCTCCAGCAGGTTCTTCTTGCGTATGCCGGCCGGCTGGCTCCCCGTGAGCAGCGCCACCCGGGTGCCGATTTCGCTGCCGCCGAGCATGCCGCCCTCGGCCAGGTCGGCTAGCATCGCCGTGATGGAGCGGTGGTGCTGCTGGGCGAGCACCTCGGTCGGCGCGAGCAGGGCCGCCTGTCCGCCGGAGTCGATGACGGTGAGCATCGCGCGCAGCGCCACGACCGTCTTGCCGGAGCCCACCTCGCCCTGCAGCAGCCGGTGCATGGGGTGGCTGCTCGCCAGGTCCACCGCGAGGGCGTCGCCCACCTCCCGCTGCCCCTTGGTGAGTTCGAAGGGCAGCCGGGCGTCGAACTCCTCCAGCAGTCCCCCCGGCACCGCCCGGCGCGGGGTGGCGGGCTGCTGCTGGTGGGCCGCCCGGCGCACCGCGAGCGCGGTCTGCACGACGAACGCCTCGGCATACCGCATGCGGCGCATGGCCCGCGCGACGTCGTGCCGGTCGCGCGGGAGATGGGCCAGGCGGTAGGCCTCGAGCTCCCCGGCGAGGCCACGCCGCGAGCGCACCTGCGGGGGCACCGGATCGGGGAGGTCGTCGAGGTGGTGGAAGGCCACCTTCACCGCCTCCGTGACCATCAGCGACGTGACGTTCTTGACGTCGAGGTAGACCGGCACCAGGCCACCGTCATAGACGTCGAGCTCGTCACCGTCCTGACCGATGAGGTGGTAGCTGGGGTGGGTCAGCTGGAAGGTGCCCCGGTAGCGGCCGACCTTGCCGGCGAACATGCCTCGCCGCCCCGGCGTGAGCCTGCCCTCGTGGCCGTAGGGCTTGAAGAAGGTCGTGGTCATGTCGTGCTTGCCGTCGGTGAGGGTGACGGTCAGCATCCGCCCCTTGCGCTGACGCATCGACCGCATGACGGCCGACTTCACCGTCGCGATCACCATGGTGAAGTCGCCCTCGTGCAGAGCCGACAGGTCGCTCACGACGTCGGGGTCGAGGTAGCGGCGGGGCAGGAAGTCGAGCAGGTCCCCCACCGTGCCCACGTCACGAGACTTCTCCAGCTTCTCACCGACGGTGCCGACGATGCTGCGCAGACGGGTCGAGCGGTCGGCCACGTTCACTCCACCCCCAGCAGGAGCGGGTAGACCGGCTGACCACCCTCGATGACGCTGACCTCGAGGTCGAGCCGCCCGGTCCTGGCTGCCGCGGCCACCGCGTCGGCCAGACCGCCAGGCGCCTCGTGCCCGGTGACCACGGTGAGCAGCTCACCACCACCGCCGAGCAACCGCACCGCGACCTCCGCGCCCACCTCGTCGAACCCCGACCCGACGCAGACGATCTCGCCGTCGACCAGGCCGAGCACGTCCCCGGCCCGACACGGCCCCGCGGTGGTGACGGCGTCCCGGTCCGCCGCCGTGATGGCGCCGTGCCGGGTACCCGCGGCCGCGCCGTTCATCGCGTCCAGGTTGTCGGCGGCTGGCCGGTCCGGGTCGAAGACGGCGAACGCGGCGATGCACTGCACCGCGGACACGGACCGGACGACGTGCAGCCGCAGCCCCTCGTCCAGGCCGACCCGCACGGCAGCCTCCGCTGCCAGCTCGGTGTCGGAGTCACTGGGCAGCAGCAGCACGTCCTCGCCATCGGTGCGGCGGGCGGCGGCGAGCAGCTCTCCGGTGGAGGCCCGCCGGCCGGGCCCGCCGCGCACCACCTGGGCGCCACCGGCGCGGAACAGCTCCGACAGCCCGTCACCGGCTGCGCACGCGACCACGGCCACGGCCGGTCCGCCGGCTGCCCGAGCCCGGTGCTCACGCTCACCGGTGCGCGCGTCGCTGAACCTGGTGACGGTGATGCGGTGCGGCCGCCCCGCCCGCACCCCGGCCTCCAGCGCCGCACCCACGTCGTTGACGTGCACGTGGACGTTCCAGACCTCCGGCCCGCCGACGACGATCAGCGAGTCGCCGAGCCGGTCGAGCTCACCGCGCAGCTCCTCGACCGCGTGGTCGCTGCTGTCCTCGAGCAGATACATCACCTCGTATGCCGGTGCGTCACCCCCGTCCTGCCCCTCGCTCGGGACGGCACCGCCCTCCCCCTCACCGGGCGCCTCCGCTGCGGGCCCGTTGCCGCTGGTGGCAGTCGTGGCCGTCGTGGCAGTCGCTGCGCGCCCTCCCTGCCCCACGGGCTCCGCGGAGCCACGCCACGGCAGATCCTCGTGCGGGCGGCCCGAGAGCACGTGCCCGAGCGCTTCGAGGAGCAGGACGTAACCGGCTCCCCCCGCATCCACCACGCCGGCGCGGGCAAGCGCCGGAAGCTGCTCGGGGGTCCGGGCCAGCGCGGAGCGGGCTGCGTCGAGCGAGGCGAGCGTCACGGCATACAGGTCGGATCCGCTGGTGGCCGCCTCTTCGGCGGCGCCGGCGGCGGCCGCGGCGACGGACAGGATCGTGCCCTCGACCGGGTGGCTCACGCTGGCCCGGGCCAGGTCGCTACCGCGTCGCAGGGCCCGGGCGAGGGCCGTCGCGTCGAGGTGCTCGGCGTCGTCGGCCTCCGCGATGACCTCGCTGAAGCCGCGGACCAGCTGGCTCAGGATGACGCCGGAGTTGCCACGTGCCGACAGCAACGTGGTCGTGGCCAGTCCGGCGCTCAGGGCTCCCAGGTCGCCCCGACCGTCCCACCCGGCGGCAGGCAACTGGTCCCTCAGGGCGGCCATCGCGCCGTCGATGGTCAGGTAGAGGTTGGTGCCCGTGTCGCCGTCGGGGACCGGGAAGACGTTGAGGTCGTCGATCTCGGCGCGGCGCTCGGCGAGCACGGCGCGCAGGGTCACGGCCCAGCGCCGGGCCAGCGTGGCGTCGAGGCGCTGCACGGGCGCGTCGGTCACGGGCCGCACCTCCTGCGTGTCGTCGGGCACACCACGGTCGTCGGGCCACTCATCACCGTGAGGCTAACGCCCGGGGCGGACGTGGGCGGCCCCCGCGCCGGATCGACCGGGCACCTGTCCCTGCGTGGCGGCGGCGCCGGCGTGCGAACGGCCGCGTTTTGGTGCGGGGCCGGTGCCTCGGCTACTCTTGACCGGTTCCCGTCGTGCGGTGCCGCATGCGTGCACGCCCCGGGCACAGACCATTGTTCATGAGTGGACGCGTTCACCAGCGAGTCGTCCACCGCCCGAGTTCAGGAGATCACCTGTGGCTGCCACCTGCGACGTCTGCGGCAAGGGGCCGAGCTTCGGTCACAACGTCTCGCACTCCCAGCGCAAGACCAACCGTCGTTGGACCCCGAACATCCAGCGCGTCCGCGCCAAGGTCGGTGCCGCCGGCGTGACCCCCAAGCGGCTCAACGTCTGCACCTCCTGCCTCAAGGCCGGCAAGGTCAAGCGCTGACCCACCGCGCCCGGTCCCTGCGCCTGACCGAGTGCGCCGGCGGTCCCTGAACCGTCCGGCACCCCTCGAAGCCGATCTCCGCGCCCGGAGGTCGGCTTCGTCGCGTCCAGGGGCCGCCGGAGGGGACCGGACGGCATACCGGACGCAGGTCAACCGGCGAAGTGGTCCCAGCCGCCGCCGACCAGGGGCTCGCCGTCGACGGTGACGCCCTCACCGGCCTGCACCCGTCCGACCGGACGCCAGCCCTGCGGCAGGGTGACCCCCGCCGGGAAGCAGGCGAGCAGCGAGTGCTCCTCGCCTCCGGTGAGCACGCAGGATCGGGCGGCCTCCTCGCCCACGGCCGGGGCAAGGGCGGCGACGTCTTCCCTGAGCAGCTCGCCGGACAGCGCGAGGCACACCCGGCTGGCCGCTGCCACCCGGCGGGCGTCCCGGCCGAGGCCGTCGCTGAGGTCGAGCATCGCGGTGGCGCCTGCCCGCGCCGCCAGCGGCCCCTGCTCGACAGGCGGCCGGGGCCTGCGGTGGTCGGCGACCAGGTCTGGGGCTCGCGCGGCCTCCTCCCGTTGCAGCAGAAGCAGTCCCGCGCCCGACCGGCCGAGGCTGCCTGCCACCGCGACGACGTCACCCTCCCGGGCCCCGGAGCGCAGCACCGGTTCGCGCCCCTCGAGGTCGCCGAGCGCGGTCACCGAGACGACGAGCGTGCCGGCTGGGGCGGAGGACAGGTCGCCGCCGAGCACCGGCACGCCGAGCTCAGCGGCTGCCTCGGCGAGGCCGCGTGTCATTGCGCGCACCCACGCGACAGGTGTCTGCGGATCGGCCACGAGGGTGACCAGCAGGCCGGTCGCCACCCCGCCCATCGCGGCGATGTCGGCGACGTTCTGCGCCACGCACTTGGCCCCCACGTCCTCGCCGCTGGACCACTCGTCCAGCCAGTCGCGTCCGCGCACCATCGCGTCGGTCGTCGCAAGGACGCTGCCGCTCGGAGCCTGTACCAGGGCGGTGTCGTCGCCCGGCCCGACCAGTACCGACGACCCGCCCTGCAGCAGCGGGAAGATGCCGGCCAGCAGCTCGTCCTCGCTCACGCCGGCGAGCACCGGGTCATCGGTGCCGACCTCGCGTCGCACCCGCGCCGAGCCCTTGCCGACCATGCGACCTCCCGTGAACGAATCGACCAGACGGCACGGTAGCGTCTGGCTGCATCAGGGCAGCACCCGCTGCCGTGTCTGCGCCCGGAGCCGTGCTCCGGGCTCGTATCCCCCACGGAGGCGATCCATGGTCCAGGCCTACATCCTCATCCAGTCCGAGGTCGGCAAGGCGGCCGCGGTCTCCGCGGAGGTCGCCGGCATCGAGGGTGTCGTCCTGTCCGAGGACGTGACCGGCCCGTATGACGTCATCGCCCGCATCGAGGCCCGCAACGTCGACGAGCTGGGCAAGATGGTGATCGCCAAGATCCAGGAGGTCCCGGGGATCACGCGCACCCTGACCTGCACCGTCGTGCACGTCTGAGGTCGCCAGCTCGCGTATGCCGTCCGCCCGCCGCCGCTTCGTCCTCCGGATTGCGGCGGTCGCCTGCCTGCCCGCGCTGCTGGGCGCGTGCGGCTCCGCCGTGGAGGTCATCCCACCGGGACAGGCGGGCTCACCGCTCTGCCACAAGGTCGGCGCTCGCTGGCCGGACACGGTGGCGGGCGAGGAACCGGTGCAGACCTCGTCGGACTCGCCCGCGGTGCACGCCTGGGGCGATCCGGCGATCATCGCCCGCTGCGGGGTCACCTCGCCGGGGCCGACCACGGAGCAGTGCTTCACCGTCAGCGGCGTCGACTGGGTCGGCCAGGAGCTGTCCGACGGCTACAAGTTCGTCACCTACGGCCGCGCGCCGGCGGTCGAGGTGCTGGTGCCGCGCGACTACGCCCCGGAGCCGCTCGTCCTCGGCGCCTTCACCCGCGCCGCCAAGGCGATCCCCCAGGGCCCGCACCACTGCCGCGGACCGAACTGAGCGGTGGTCCGTGCTCGATCCGGGCTGCTTTGCTCACCCCAGGCCGGTGTCGAGGCGGGTAGAAGCGGTTTGAGGTGAGCAAACCGGTGTGGAGTGAGCAGGGGCCGGTGTGGGGTGAGCAGGGGCGGGTCAGCGCAGGCCGACCCGGCGGTGCAACGCGAGCTGGATGAGCTCGTCGATCAGCTCTCGGTAACCCAGTCCCGAGGCCTCCCACATCTGTGGGTACATCGAGTGCGGCGTGAAACCCGGCATCGTGTTGATCTCGTTGAGCACCACGTCGCCGTGCTCGGTGTAGAAGCAGTCGACCCTGGCCAGGCCCTCGCAGCCGGCGGCCTCGAAGGCTGCCGCAGCCAACCGGCGGACCTCGGCGGCCACCTCGTCCGGGACCTTGGCGGGGCAGGAGAGCCGGACGTCCTGGTCGGCGAGGTACTTGGCCTCGAAGTCGTAGAACTCATGCCCCTGCACGACCTCGATCTCGCCGACCTCGCTCGTCCGCGGCGCGTCCGTGCCCCGGCCCTCGAGCACGGAGCACTCGATCTCGCGCCCGACGATGGCCGCCTCGACAACCACCTTGGGGTCGTGGAGTCGAGCAGCCTCGATGGCGGCCTCGAGCCGGGACGGGTCGGTGACGCGCGTGATCCCGACGCTCGATCCCGCCCGGGCCGGCTTCACGAAGACCGGGTAGCCGAGCGCGGCCACCGCGTCCATCGCGGCGGCCGGGTCGCGGCCCCACTGCCGGTCGGAGATCACCGTGTAGGGACCGACCGGCAGCCCTGCCGACGCGAAGACGACCTTCATGTAGTGCTTGTCCATCATCACGGCGGACGCGAGGACGCCGGACCCGACATACCTCGTGTCCGAGAGGTCGAGCATCCCCTGCAGTGTGCCGTCCTCGCCGAACGGGCCGTGCAGCAACGGGAAGACGACATCCACCTGCCCGAGCGCTCGGGGCGGCCGGCCGGCTTCCAGGACGGTCAGCGACCGCTCTCCGGTGCTGAGCGGGACGAGCACCCCGGAACCGTTGCCGTTGACCTCCGGCAGGTGGCCGGGGGCCAGCTCGAGCGCTGTCGGGTCGTCGTCGACCAGCACCCACCGGCCGTCGCGCGCGATGCCGATCGGGATGACGTCGTAGGCGTCGCGGTCGATGGCGCGCAGCACCCCGGCGGCCGTCGAGCAGGACACGACGTGCTCGGACGACCGACCGCCGAACACGATCGCGACGCGCGGGCGGGCGCGGCCGGCCGCTGGGTCGGGGGTCCCGGCGGTGGCGTCGGGGAGGTTCTCGCTGTTGCTCATCGCCCGCGAGCCTAGCGTCCGGTATGCGCCACCCGGCTGCGACACGACCGCGCCGGTCTCAGCGTGTCTCGTGCTTGCGCGCCCTGGACATCAGGGCCTCGCCGACCTCGCTGGGGCTCTTGCCGTGGTGGATCACCGCGGCCACGTTCTCGACGATCGGGACGTCGACGCCATGGTGTTGCGCCAACGCCAGGATCGACTGGCAGGACTTCACGCCCTCGGCGGTCTGCCTGGTGGCGGCGATGACCTCCTGCACGCTCATCCCCCGACCCAGGTTCACTCCGAAGGTGTGGTTGCGCGACAGCGGGGACATGCAGGTGGCGATCAGGTCGCCCACCCCGGCCAGACCGAGGAACGTCTGCGGATCAGCGCCGAGAGCCACTCCGAGCCGGGCGATCTCGGCCAGACCGCGGGTGATGATCGTGGCCTTGGTGTTGTCGCCCATTCCCATGCCCTGCGCCATGCCGACCGCGAGCGCGATCACGTTCTTGACCGCTCCGCCCAGCTCGGTGCCCACGACGTCGTTGTTCGTGTACGGGCGGAAGTAGGGCGCGTCGGACGCGTCAGCGACCAGCTCGGCCGTGTGGTCGTCGACGCACGCCACCACCGTCGCCGCCGGTTGCTTGGCCGCGATCTCCGGCGCGAGGTTGGGTCCGGACACCACGACGATCCGCTCCGGCGGCACCCCGCCGACCTCGGCGATCACCTCGCTCATCCGCTTGGTCGTGCCCAGCTCGACCCCCTTCATCAGCGAGACGACCGCAGCGTCCGCAGGAAGGAGTGGCGCCCATGTCGCGAGGTTGCCGCGAAGCGTCTGGGAGGGGATCGCCAGGATGACGATCTGCGCGCCGTCGATGGCCTCCGCCGCGTCCGTGGTCGCCCGGACCGCGTCAGGTAGCACGCGTTCCGGCAGGTAGTCCGCGTTGACGTGGGTGGCATTGATGCGGTCGGCCAGCTCCTGCCGCCGCCCCCACAGCCGGACGTCACAACCGGCATCGGCGAGGATCCCGGCATACGCCGTGCCCCAGTTGCCTGTGCCGAACACCGCGACACGCGTCATGGTGCACCTCCCTTTCTCCGGGGTCTGCGACTGCCCTTGCCGTTGCGCTCGTTCGTGGTCGGGTCGAACCGCTGTGCCGGCGCGTGCTCCGACCGGATCTGCTCGAGGATGGCGGTGATCGCGGCCATGATCCGGTCGGTCGCCTCCCTCAGGACCTGAGCGTCCACCTCCCGGTCGTAGAGGTCGGAGAGGTCCACCGCCGGGCCGGCCCACACGTGCACCGTCCTGCGCGGCCACAGGTGCGGGACCTTGGTGTAGGGCGCCAGGATCCGTTCCGGCCCCCACTGGGCGACCGGGATGACGGGGCAGCGGGTCGCCAGGGCCACCCGCGCGGCGCCCGTCTTCCCGGTCATCGGCCACAGGTCCGGATCGCGGGTCAGCGTGCCCTCGGGGAGGATCGCCACGCACTTGCCGGCCTCGACCGCCGTGACCGCCGAGGTGAAGGCGTCGGAGGCGCGCGCCGTCCCGCGGTGGACCGGGATCTGATCGGCGGCGCGGACGATCCGGCCGACGACGGGCACGCGGAACACCGACTCCTTGGCCAGGAAGCGCGGAGCGTGCCCGTGGTCGACCATGAAGTGCGCGAAGGCGATCGGATCGACGTGTGACGTGTGGTTGGGGGTGACCACGAAGCCGCCCGAGTCGGGGAAGTGCTCGCTGCCCCGCCAGTCACGCCTGGTCAGCAGGACCGACAACGGACGCAGGATCGCCACGCACAGCCGATAGGCCCGCGGCATCTGGTGCCGCGCCGCGTTCCACGACAACTGACTCTCCTGCGGGAGTTCGACG
Organism: Segeticoccus rhizosphaerae; assembly: GCF_005222685.1. NCBI lineage: Bacteria > Bacillati > Actinomycetota > Actinomycetes > Micrococcales > Intrasporangiaceae > Segeticoccus > Segeticoccus rhizosphaerae. The sequence continues at coordinate 25,650 of NZ_SWMA01000016.1, read as the reverse complement.
GTGAACCGCCATCCTCGCTGGCGAGGGGGGTCCGTGTCGAGCGAGGCACGCCCACACTGAGATCATCGGGACGATGCCCCCACCACCCAACGACTGGCGCATCGTGGTCCCCGTCAAGGATCAGGCCCACGCCAAGTCGCGACTGCACCCACCCGACGGTGTCGAACGCGCCGCACTCGCGCACGCGTTCGCCCTCGACACCCTGTCGGCCGTCTTCGCGACGCTGCCGCCGGCTCACGTCGTCGTCGTGTCCTCCGACGCCGCGATCCGGACGTTCGCCGAGGGACGCGGCGCACGCGTCGAGGCCGACCCGGCTGCCGGCCTGAACCTCGCTCTGCGCCAAGGATTGCGGCGGATCGCGGAGGAGCCCTTCAGCGGGGGAACCGGCCTGCTCCTCGGCGACCTTCCCGCGTTGCGTCCGGAGGACCTCGAGCAGGCTCTGGTGGAGTGCGCGAAGCACCCGCGATCGGTCGTACCGGACGCGACCGGCGAAGGCACGGTGTTGCTCGCGGCGCAGCGCCGGGGCGACCTCGAGCCCCGGTTCGGCCCGGGATCGGCCCGGGCCCACGCCGAGCGGGCCCACCGGCTCGAGCTGGCCCTCCCGAGGCTGCGGACCGACGTCGACGACGACGAGGGCCTCACCGCTGCCTCCACTCTCGGCCTCGGTCCGCACACCCGCGGCGTCCTCGCCGGCCGGCGCTAGCCTGAGCACATGCAGGCGAGCGTGCACCACTTCGACCCGTCCACCGGGAGCGGCAGCGTGCTGCTCGACGACGGTCGCGAGGTGCCTTTCGACACCGATGTCTTCGCCAGGAGTGGGCTGCGCCACCTCCGCACCGGCCAGCGGGTCTCGGTCGTCCTCGGCGAGGGTGCCTTGACCCGCTTGTGGATCCGAGGGATCGGCGACGGCGAGGCGATCCGCTAGTCCGCCAGCCCACCCGACGCGACGAGGACCGGCACCGTGGCGGTGCCGGTCCTCGTCGTGGCAGTTCGGGTCAGCGGGCGCGTGCAGTCCGCTTGGTCGTCTACTTCTTGGCAGTGGACTTCTTCGCCGTGGTCTTCTTGGCCGTCGAACGCGCCGGCGTGGCCTTCGTGGTCTTCCTGGCGGTGGACTTCTTGGCCGCCGGGGTGGCCTTGGCGGTGGACTTCTTCGCCGTGGTCTTCTTGGCGGTCGACGTCGCCTTCTTCGTGGCCGCCTTCTTGGCGGTCGACTTCTTGGCCGCCGGGGTGGCCTTGGCGGTGGACTTCTTCGCCGTGGTCTTCTTGGCGGTCGAGGTCGCCTTCTTCGTGGCCGCCTTCTTGGCGGTGGTCTTCCTGGCGCCCGACAGGGCCGCGGTGGAGGTGCCCGCCGGGGCCCGGCCACCGGCCGGAGCGGCCTTGGGCAGCTTGCGCGGATCGGCGACGACGACCTTGAACGCCGTGCCAGCCTTGAACTTCGGCACCGACGTCCTCTTGATCTTCACCGTCTCGCCGGTGCGCGGGTTGCGCCCAGTCCGAGCGGCCCGGGCGATCTTCTCAAAGGTGCCAAAGCCGGTGATGCCGACCTTGCCGCCCTTGGCGACCTCCCGGATGATCACGTCGAGGACGGCTTCGAGCGCCTCGGACGCAGCCTTCTTGCTACCCAAGCGCCCTTCGAGGCGCTCGATCAGTTCTGCCTTGTTCACGGCTTCCCCTCCAGAGGAAAGTGGCGCCAGACGGTTTGCCTGACTGGGTTGGGGGTCGAGCTTGCACTCGACTTGGCACGACGGTATGCCCCCAAACCCCTCGCGTCCACCATCTGGGCAGGTCGCTTTTCATTGTGTCGCAACGATTTTGGCAACGGATTCTGGCCGTTTCGGGCCCAGAGTCTCCGAGGTGGGCGCCCAAGCCAACGCTGTGCATCGCCTGCGGACGACCCGCGACTCCGTGAAAACCGTTGCGGGCCAAGCGAGCTCGGTCCGCCGATGCGACGAGCTGCAACGCAACCGGCTGGATCCGGCAGCCGTGCCGAGGGTCAGGCGGGCTCGGCCGTGCGCGGGCCCCAAGCCGGGCGCCCACCCTCGAAATTCGCGATCTCGTCGTCGTGTCGCAGCGTCAGGCTGATGTCGTCCAGGCCCTCGAGCAGCCGCCACCGGGTGTAGTCGTCTACCTCGAAGGCGAAGACGTGTTCGCCTGCCGTGACCGTCCTCTCCACCAGGTCGACGGTGACCTCGGTACCGGGCTCGTTCTCCAGCAGCTTCCACAGCAGCTCGACGTCCGCCTGCGCCAGCTGGGCGGTGAGCAGCCCCGCCTTGCCGCTGTTGCCCCGGAAGATGTCGGCGAAGCGGGAGGAGATCACCACCCGGAAGCCGTAGTTCATCAGCGCCCAGACCGCGTGCTCCCGTGAGGAACCCGTCCCGAAATCGGGCCCGGCGACGAGGACCGAGCCCCGCGCGTACACCGGGTGGTTGAGGACGAACGACTCGTCCTGGCGCCAGGCCGCGAAGAGCCCGTCCTCGAAGCCGGTCCTGGTGACCCGCTTGAGGTAGACCGCGGGGATGATCTGGTCGGTGTCAACGTTGCCGTGCCGCAGGGGGACGCCGATTCCGGTGTGCCTCGTGAACGCTTCCATCAGTGGATTCCTTTCGGGCAGAGAGGCCGGGCTCAGAGGTCGGCCGGGGACGACAACGTGCCCCGGACCGCCGTGGCCGCGGCGACCAGGGGGCTGACCAGGTGGGTGCGCCCGCCCTTGCCCTGGCGTCCCTCGAAGTTGCGGTTGGAGGTCGAGGCGCTGCGCTCACCGGGCTCGAGCTGGTCGGGGTTCATGCCCAGGCACATCGAGCAGCCGGCGAGCCGCCACTCTGCGCCTGCGTCGGTGAACACCCGGTCCAGGCCTTCGGACTCGGCTTGGAGTCGCACCCGTGCCGAGCCCGGCACCACGAGCATCCGCACCCCGTCGGCGACGCGGCGGCCCTGGATGACCCCGGCGGCCGCCCGGAGGTCCTCGATCCGGCCGTTGGTGCAGGACCCGAGGAAGACCGTGTCCACCGCGATCTCGCGCAGAGGAGTCCCGGCCTCGAGGTCCATGTACTCCAGTGCCCGTGCGGCAGAGGCGCGCTGACCCTCGTCGGCGAACGACTCGGGGTCCGGCACGCTCGCGGAGAGCGGCAGGCCCTGGCCGGGGTTGGTGCCCCACGTGACGAAGGGCGCGAGCTGGCCAGCGTCCAGGTGCACCTCGGTGTCGAAGGTCGCGTCGTCGTCGGTGCGCAGCGCCCGCCACGCCTCCACCGCTTCGTTCCAGGCCTGCCCCGACGGTGCGTGCGGCCGGTCCTTGAGGTAGGCGAAGGTCGTCTCGTCGGGCGCGATCATGCCCGCCCGCGCCCCCGCCTCGATCGACATGTTGCAGACCGTCATCCGCGCCTCCATCGACAGTGCCTCGATGGCGCTGCCGCGGTATTCGATGACATACCCCTGCCCCCCGCCCGTGCCGATCTTGGCGATCACCGCCAGCACGATGTCCTTGGCGGTCACGCCGTCCGGCAGCTCGCCGTCCACGTTCACGGCCATGGTGCGGAACGGCTTCAGCGGCAGGGTCTGCGTCGCGAGGACGTGCTCCACCTCGCTTGTGCCGATGCCGAAGGCGATGGCGCCGAACGCGCCGTGCGTCGAGGTGTGGCTGTCACCGCACACAACGGTCATACCCGGTTGGGTCAGCCCGAGCTGAGGGCCGATGACGTGGACGATGCCCTGCTCGGCGTCACCCATGGGATAGAGCGGGACCTCGAACTCCGCACAGTTGCGCCGCAGGGTCTCGACCTGGGTCAGGCTCACCGGGTCGACGATCGGGCCGGGAGTCGTCGGGACGTTGTGGTCCTCGGTGGCGAGGGTGAGGTCGGGCCGCCGGACGCCCCGGCCCGCGAGCCGCAGACCGTCGAAGGCCTGCGGGCTCGTGACCTCGTGGAGCAGGTGGAGGTCGATGTAGAGCAGATCGGGCTCACCCTCCGCCCGTCGCACCACGTGCGACTCCCACACCTTCTCGGCCAGTGTTCCCGTCATCGTCGACCTCCGTCAGCTTCCCGGGCGGAGGGTTCTCCTCCGCTCGGCCGTCCATCAGGTGACGAGGCTCGCTCAACTCGCCGCCGCGTGAACTTGCGTCTCAGGCTCTGAGACGTCAATATCATGCCATGGACAACTCTAGTGGAGTCGGCGTTCTTGACAAGGCGGCAGTCGTCCTCGGCGCGCTCGAGGCGGGTCCGTCGACCCTCGCCCAGCTGGTCGCGGCCACCGGACTGGCCCGTCCGACGGCCCACCGCCTGGCGGTCGCGCTCGAGCACCACCGCCTGGTCGCCCGCGACCTGCAGGGCCGGTTCATCCTCGGGCCGCGACTGGTGGAGCTCGCCTCGGCAGCCGGCGAGGACCGTCTCCTCGCCGCCGCCGGGCCGGTGCTCGGTGCCCTGCGCGACCACACCCACGAGAGCGCCCAGCTCTTCCGGCGCCAGGGCGACATGCGGATCTGCGTCGCGGCCGCCGAGCGCCCGATGGGCCTGCGTGACTCGATCCCCGTGGGCGCCACGTTGTCGATGCACGCCGGATCGGCGGCACAGGTGCTGCTCGCATGGGAGGAGCCGGACCGGCTGCACCGCGGCCTGCAGGGCGCGGCCTTCACGGCGACCGTGCTCTCCGGTGTGCGCCGCCGCGGGTGGGCCCAGAGCGTCGGTGAGCGCGAGCAGGGTGTCGCGTCCGTGTCCGCGCCGGTGCGCGGCCCGTCCGGACGAGTCGTCGCGGCGGTCTCGATCTCGGGACCGATCGAGCGGGTCTCGCGTCAGCCGGGACGGCTGCACGCCGCCACGGTGGTGGCCGGTGCGAACAAGCTCACCGAGGTGCTCGCGCGTGCCCAGGCCGCGACGGAGAACAAGTCGGCCTGATCTCTCCACGCTTGTTGCTGGGGTCGCCCCGGTGGTCAGGAGGCGAGGCGCTCGGCGGCCCGCTCGCCCCGCAGCGCCACGGGCACGATCGAGGTCGCCCTGGCCAGACCCACGACGGGCATGTCGACGTAGATGCTCTCGTGCCCACCAGCGGGGACGGCATACGTCTCGTGCCACACCCCCACCGCGCCCGGCACCCGCCGGGTGCGAGCGTTGAAGGCCCGCCACGCCGGCCGGTGCTCGGCGGCGGGGTCGGACGCGTAGCGGTAGAGGTCGTCCGTGCTGCGCCAGTACTGGACGACGGTCGGCCCGCGCGCCCCGACCTGGCTCCACGCCCCGAGGAAGCCCGGATCCTCCGCCTCCCCGCGCTCGGCGGCGGCCTTCGCGGCATACAGCTCCCGCAGCATGGGCGCCATGGCCAGGAACGCTGGCAGCCACACATCGGGGCGCCACCAGCGGTTGACCCGCATCCCGATGAGGAATACCACGAGGTCGCCGTGGTGACCGTGCGTCGTCCGAGGTGGGGTCTTCGACATGCCGCACTCCTTAGATAGTATGACTAGCCAATAATGGATAGCGATACTGTCCAAAGTCAAGGAGGTTTCATGCGGATGTCCGAGCTGTCGCAGGCCACCGGGGTGAGCGTGCCGACGCTGAAGTACTACCTGCGCGAGGGCCTGCTGCACGCCGGCGAGTCCCTGGGCGCGACCCGGGCAGCGTATGACGACACGCACGTCGCGCGCGTGCGGCTCGTTCGCGCGCTGGTCACCGGTGCGGGGCTCTCGGTCGCAGCGGCCAAGCGGGTGACGGCTGCGCTCGACGACCCGCCGGAAGGGTGGCACGACCTGCTCGGGCAGGCGCAGCACGCCACCCTCCCCGACGGTGCCGGCGGCGACCGGTGCGGCCGAGACGACGGTGACAGCGGCTCGGACCGCGGCGGCGCACCCGCGACCCCCCGTGCCGACACGCTGGTCGACGTCCTCGGCTGGCAGGTGCACGGGCAGTCCCCCGTCCGACGGGAGCTCGAGACTGCGCTGGACACGATGCGTGGAGCCGACTTCGAGCTGGCAGAGGAGCGGCTGCAGGACTATGCCCGCGCCGTGGCCGGCGTCGCGGCGCTCGACGTCGAGAGCGTGCCGACCGATTCTCCCGAGGCCGCGCTGCGCCACGTCGTGCTCGGCACCCTGCTGATGGAGCCGGTGCTGGCGGCCCTGCGCCGGTTGGCCCAGGAGGACCTCAGCTCGCGCCGCTTCGACTGAGCGCACTGTCGCCAACGCCGCCTCAGGCAGAGGGCGTCAGGGTCTCCCTGTTCCCACCTGACGCCTGCCGCACGCGGGCGCACAACTCGTGCTGCGGTCTCGGGGAACTGGTGCCACTCTGCTAGATGGTGCCCATCCGGACACCCGCTGGAAGTCTGGAGAAACCCATGAAACTGCAGCATCACCACCACCTGTCCGGTCGAACCGCAACGCTGGCCGTCGGCGCCACCATCGCGGCCACGATCACCGCCACCGCGCTGCCCGGGGTCGCCGCGGGCAACGGCCGGGACAATCCGTTGCAGGGAGCCGCCCTGCAGCAGGTCCACCACCACGCCCGGGCGCAGACCCACCCGGCGCTCACCGGCAAGAGCGAGCCGGAGGGAGACGCACTCGAGGTCGCCGACCGCGCGGAGCAGTACACCGCGATGCGCACGGCCCCGGCCGACTCCGTGTCCGCGCAGGCGGTCGTGGCCGCGCGTGCCCACGCCGCATCGATGCCCACCGCCCTCGCGCGCGTCAAGGAAGTGACCGACCGACCACTGCAGGCCGAGCCGACCGGCTACACCGATCCCTACTGGTCGAACGCCGGCTCCGGCTTCGACCTGGTCAGCGGCCGGGTCACCGGTCTCGCCGCCGACGGCAGCACGCTCTACGCCGGGGCGGCCGACGGAGGGGTCTGGAAGTCCACCAACAACGGCCGCACCTGGCACTCCGTCTGGGACGACCAGGGGTCGTTGTCCATCGGCGCGCTCACGATTGGCCCCCACCACTCGCTGTGGGTCGGCACGGGCGAGGCCAACACGAACTCGGACTCCTACCTCGGCATCGGGGTCTTCCGCAGCACCGACGGCGGACGCAGCTTCGCCCGCGTCGGTGGCGACGAGCTGATGAACGCGCAGGTCTACCGGCTGCGCGACGACCACCACGGGCACCTGTATGCCGCCACGAGCGTCGGCCTCTACCGGCACTCCTCGAGAACCGCGAGCGGCGCCTGGCGGCTCGTGCTCAAGCCGGACCCGAACCCGACGGGCGACCCGTACCGGACCTCGATGATCACCGACGTCGTGATCCGGCCGGGAACCGGTGGACAGACCGTGCTGGCGGTGCTCGGCTGGCGCAACGGATCGCCATACAACGGGTTCTACGTCTCCCACCGGGGAGGTGACGCCGGCAGCTGGAGTGCCATGACCCCCACCGGCGACATCGACACCTCGGACATCGGCCGCACGAGCCTCGCCTACGCAGCGGACGGTTCGCGGCTCTACGCCGTCATCGAGTCTCCGAAGAAGCTCCTCGCGGGCGACGCGACCAATCTGCAGGGTGTCTTCGTCTCGGCGAGCGGTGACCCTGCCGGGCCGTGGACCGAGATCGCCGACTCCGACTCGCTCGGCGCGTCCGGGTCGGCGCTCGAGGGCATGCCGGGATACCACGTGGGCGTGCAGTCCTGGTACAACCAGACGATCGCCGTCGACCCGCACGACCCGATGAAGATGTATCTCGGTCTCGAGGAGATCTTCCAGACGAACAACGGTGGGCAGAGCTTCACCACGGCCAGTCCCTACTGGAACTACGGGTTGGCCTGCGGCACCAGCTGTCCCAAGACGACCCACCCCGACCAGCACGCGCTCGCCTTCACCGGCGACGGCCGGATCGTCATCGGCAACGACGGCGGGGTCTACCGACGCCCGACGTCCGTGGTGGGCTACGGCTCCTGGTCCGACCTCAACGCCGGCCTGCACACGCTGCAGTACTACGGTGCCGCGAACGGCCGACAGCCGAGCCAGCGCGCAGGCGTGGGCTACTGGGGCGGGATGCAGGACAACGGTAGCTCGGTGCTCAAGCCCTTCAGCCGGCTCAACATCGAACCCGCCGGCGGTGACGGCGGCAACGTCCTGGTCGACCCGGGCAACTGGAAGCGTGCGGTCGGCGAGTACGTCTACCTCTCGATGTACAGCACCACCGACGGTGGCCATGACTTCACCACCATCAGCCCCGAGTGCGGCTACTACAACGGGCCGAACTGCGACCCGTCTGCCCGGTTCATCGCCCCGCTCGCGATGGACCCGCACCGCACCAACCACTGGGTCGCGGGCGGCAGCAAGATCTGGGAGACGAGGATCGGCTGGCGGACCGTGTGCGGCGGCAACAGCTGCGACTGGAAGGACGTGCACGACCTCGGGCTGGACGGTGCGGGGCTTCCCAACGTCGCCACAGCCATCGCCACGACGGGCAAGACGACGTATGCCGCGTGGGTGGACAGCTCGGGCAACCCCGGACCCACCTTCGCGACCGGGATCGACACGAACTACGGCGGCACGTGGCACCGGCTCGACACCTCAGGGCTGCCGGACCGCTACATCGCCGGCGTCACGGTGGATCCGGCCGATCCGGCGCACGTCTACGCCGTCTTCAACGGCTACTCGAGGCGCTGGGTGCCGGGCGGCGGCCAGGGCGTGGTCTTCGAGTCGCGCGACGGCGGCGCGCACTGGACGGACATCACCGGCAACCTGCCGGACGCGCCGGGTGACGCCGTGGTGATGACACACGGCAAGCTCGTGCTCGGCACCGACGTCGGCGCCTTCGTCAGCAGTGCCGGCCACCCCGGCAGCTGGACCCACGTGGCCGGGCTGCCGAACGCGTCCATCAACGCGTTGTCTCCCTCGGCCGACGGCAAGGGCGTCGTCGCCGCGACGCACGGGCGCGGGATCTGGACGATCAGCATCCGCTGACCGTCCGGACCACGAAGGCCCCGGGGCCGGGCTCAGTGCCGGGCCCCGGGGCGATCGCTTGCCCCCTACCGGAGGCCGACGGTGACGTAGTACGTCTGGCCGTCGTCCAGGCCCACCCCGACGCGCCACGTGCTGCCGGCCTGCGCCTTGTCCGTCTTCCAGTTGTACTGGTACTCCTTGCCCTGCAGGGTGTAGGTGTCACCGCTGGACACGCCGTCCGTGAGTGCGTCGGCGTTGACCGCGGCGCCGGTGGCGCCGGTCCGCTGCGGCGTGATCCAGCGCGGTGCGCTCCCGGCCTCGACCAGCTCACCCGCCGCGTTGCGCAGCTGGAACTTCATCGGGATCGTCTGACCGGCCTTGAAGACCGCGGTCGACGAGGCGCCCTGGTGGCCGGTGGCGGCGACGGGCTCGAGGAACACCGTGTCCGCCATGGCGTACCGGACACTGTACGTCGCCGTGGCCACACCGGTGTTGCCGGCCTTGTCCGAAGCGGTGGCCGTGTAGATGAACGTGCCCACACCGCCCGGGGTCCCGCCGGTGCGCTCCCCGGAGCAGGGGCCGGCCAGGCCGCTCGTGCCGTCGGTCGCCGAGCAGGTGGGCGTCGGTGCGGCGCCCAGCTCGTAGACAGCGCCGTCGGTCACACCGCCGACCGAGACGGCCGGTGCCACGGTGTCGATCCGGATGCCGTCCACGGTCGCGGCAGCGGTGTTGCCCGCGTTGTCGAACGCCTTGCCGGTCACCGTGTTGACGCCCTGGGCCGACAGCGTGGCATCGGGCTCGCAGGACCGGATGCCCGAGAGACCCGGCTGGTCCTGGCAGGTGAAGTGCACCCGCACCGGCCCGGCATACCAGCCCGCGCCGTTCGGCTCGGTGGTGGCCGCACCCGAGATGCTCGGCGGGGTCCGGTCGATGAGCACCGTGGCGGTGTGGCGCGATTCGGCGTTGCCCGCCTTGTCGACGCTCCAGTACTCCACGTCGTGCAGGCCCTGCTCCTTCACCGTGATCGATGTGCCGCTCTGCCGCTCCGCCCCGTCGACCCGGTAGTACGTGGCGGCGACCCCGGAGAGCTGGTCCGTGGCGGCGAGCTCCACCGTCACGTCGTCGTTCTGCCACCCGGTCGGTGCGGTCGCCGACGTGCTGGGAGCCGTCCGGTCGATCCGTATGCCGTCCACGGTCACCGTGGTGCTGTTGCCGGCGCGGTCGCTCACCGTTGCGGTGGCCGCGTTGTCGGCGCCCTCGCCCGTCACCGTCGAGGCGGCGGGCACGGCACCGTCCAGCCCGGACAACGGGTCCGAGGCCTTCCAGGCGACCAGGACGTCGCCGCGGTACCACCCGTCGCCGTTCGGTGCCGCGGTCGCCGAGCCGCTGAGCACCGGTGCGGTCTTGTCGACGTTGATGCTGCCGACCACGACGCGCTTGCTGGTGTTGTCCGCCGCGTCCGTTGCTGCGCCACCCACCTCCTGGGCCTCGCCCTCGCCCAGGGTCTTGCTCTCGGGGCAGGACAGGACGCCGGAGAGGCCGTCCTGGTCGGCGCAGGTGAAGCTGACCGTGACGTCGTCCTTGAACCAGCCGTTGCTGTTCGGCGTGGCCGAGAGGTGCCCGGTCAGGGTCGGCGCGCTCTTGTCGATGCTCACGCTCGCCGGGTCGGTCGCAGAGTTGCCCGCGTGGTCGACCGCCGTGCCGAGCACGCTCTGATGCAAGCCTTCGCTCGTGACCGTCTGCGGCGCGGTGCAGGAGGCGATCCCGGAGCCGCCGTCGGTGTCGGTGCAGGTGAAGGTGACCTCGACGTCGCCGTTGTTCCAGCCACGCTCGTTGGCGAGCGGCTCCTGTTCGTGGGAGATGCTCGGCGCGGTCTTGTCGACCTTGACCTCGAGGTTGCGCACCGCCTCCACGTTGCCGGCCCGGTCGACGCTCCACACCTTGAGCACATGGGTGCCCTCGTCGGAGATCGTGACCTCGGTGCCGCTGACCGGGGCCTGCGAGTCGAGCTGGTAGTGCGTACTGGCCACCTGCGACAGGTTGTCGGTCGCGGTCAGGGTGACCGTGACGTCGTCCTTGCTCCAGTCCGAGATGTCCGAGACCGCCGTGGTCGGGGCGTGCCGGTCGATCTTGACCGCAGGGCTGGTGGTCGTGGTCTCGTTGCCGGCCCGGTCGCGCAGCGACGCGCTGGTCGTCAGTCCGGTGCCCTCGCCGGTGATCGTGCCGTCGCCGGGAAGGGGACCGTCCAGGCCCGAGAGGGTGTCCTCGCCCGACCAGCGGACCGTGACATCGCCGTTGTACCAGCCGTTCCCGTTCGGCTGGGTGGTGACGGCGCCACTGAGCTGCGGTGCCGACTTGTCGATATTGACCGGTCCGACCGTGACGGCTGAGGAGTTGCCCGCCACATCCAGGGCGTGGCCCGTGACCTGCTGGTCGCCGCCCTCGCCGAGCGTCTCAGACCCGCTGCAGTCGCCGACCCCGGAGAGGTCGTCGGTGCAGGTGAAGCCCACGGTGACGTCACCGGCATACCAGTTGTTGCGGTTGGGCTCGCGATCGGCAGCGCCGGAGATCCGGGGCTTGACCGTGTCAAGGCTGACCTTGGCCACGTCGACCTGGGTGTTGCCGGCCTTGTCGACGGCCGTGCCGGCGACGATCTGGTCCTTGCCGTCAGTCTCCACCTTGGCGGACGGCGAGCAGCTCGCCACTCCGGACGGCCTGTCGTCGCAGGTGAAGTCGACGGTGACCGGAGCGTTGTTCCAGCCCGCCTCGTTGGCGGCCGGAGTGAGGGTGTGCCTGACGGTGGGTCGCGTCAGGTCGATCCGGACCTGGGCGGTCTGCTCCGCCTCGACGTTGCCGGCCACGTCGACGCTGTGGTAGCGCACCTGGTGGACGCCCTCGCCGGACACCGTCAACGCTGTGCCCTGGGCCAGGTCCCCGTCGTCGATCCGGTAGTAGGTGCCGGCCACGGTGGACAGGTTGTCGCCGGCGGTGAGGGTGAGCCTGACCTCGCCGTTGCTCCAGCCATCGGGTGCGTTCACACCCGTGACCGGCGCCGTGCGGTCGATGTTCACTGCTGGGCCGGTGGCGGTGGTGCTGTTGCCCGCCCGGTCCTGCACGGTCGTGGTGGCGGTCAGGCCGCTGCCCTCGCCCGTGATGACGGAGTCCTCCGGCCGGGTGGCGATGCCGGAGCGTTCGTCCTTGGCCTCCCACCCGATGGTGACGTCGCCGCGATACCAGCCATCGGCGTTCGGCTTCTGCATCGGCGCGCCCGTCAGGGTGGGAGCGGTCTGGTCCACGTTGATGCCCATGACCTCCGTGCTGGTCGCGTTGCCGGCCCCATCGACGACGGTGCCGAGCACGCTCTGGCCGGTGCCCTCACCGAGGATGGTGTCAGGCGTGAGCAGGTCGACCCCGGAGCCGCCCTCATCGGCTGCCTCGAAGTGCACGGTGACGTCGGTGTTGTTCCAGCCCGCGTTGTTGGGCGCGGGGGCACGGGTGCCGATGATGGTCGGCGCGGTCTTGTCAATGCTGACGGTCGCCCGGTCGGTGCTGCTGTTGCCTGCCTCGTCGGTGGCTGTGCCCTCGACAACCTGGCCCTGGCCCTCGTCGGTGAGGGTCGTCGGGCCGGTGCAGCTGCGCACGCCCGACAGGTCGGCCTGGTCGTCGCACGTGAAGGTCACCGTGACGTCCGTGTTGTTCCAGCCGTTGCCGTTCTTGGCCGGCGTCTGCTCGTGCGCGATCGTCGGGGCCGTCTTGTCGATCTTGACGGTGGTCGACTTGCTCGCTTCGACGTTCCCCGCGAGGTCCGTGCTGTGGTAAGCGATCTCGTGCACGCCCTCGTCGTCGAGCGTCACGGTGGTGCCGGCGACCTCGTCGCCCCCGTCGACGCTGTAGAACGTCTGGTCGGGACCGGAGAGGCCATCACGAGCCGTGAGCTGGACCCGGACCTCGCCGTTGGACCACCCCGACGGCGCTGCGGCGTCCGTGACGGGAGCGGTCTTGTCGATCTTGACGGGTGCGCTGGTCGCGGTGCTGCGATTGCCTGCCTTGTCGCGGACGGTGGCGGTCGCCGACTGCGCGCCTCCCTCGCTGCTCAGGATGGAGTCCGCCGGCTTGTCGCCGTCGAGGCCCGACAGATCGTCGTTCGCGGACCACTCGAGGGTGACGTCGTGGTTGTACCAGCCGTGCGGGCCGGGCGCCTCGGTCGGCGCGGCGCTGAGCGACGGGGCGGTCTCGTCAACGTTGAGGCCGCTCATCGTCGTGCTCGCGGTGTTGTCGGCGGCGTCGGTGGCGGAACCGGTGACCGACTGGTCGCCGCCTTCGCCGAGGCGCTGCGGCGGCGTCACCCAGGCGGTGCCCGAGAGCGCGTCCTCGCTGCGGAAGGTCACGGTGACGTCGTCGTCATACCAGCCGTTGTCATTGGCGGCCCGATCCGGGCTCCCGGTGATGCTGGGCGCGGTCTTGTCGAGGTTGACGACGGCGGAGCCAGTCGCCCGGTTGCCGGCGAAGTCGATCGCGGAGCCGTTGACCTCCTGGGCGCGGCCCTCGTCCGTCACGGTCTGTGGATCGGTGCAACTCGCCAGGCCCGACAGCTCGGGCTGGTCGGCACAGTCGAAGCGGACCGTGACGTCGGAGTTGTTCCACCCTTGCGCGTTGGCCTCCGGAGCCTGGACCGCGGTGACGGTCGGCGAGCTCAGGTCGACCTGCACGGCGAAGCTCTGCTTCTGCTCGGTGTTGCCCGCAGCGTCGACGGACCAGTACGAGACGGTGTGGCGCCCCTCCGCGCCCACCGTCACGCGGTTGCCCTTGACCGGGTCGGAGCCGTCGACGCTGAAGTAGGTGGTGACCTCGCCGGAGAGGTTGTCGAAGGCGTCCAGGGCAACCGTGGCGGGTGCCTTGACCCACCCGGCAGGCACGTCATGTGCCGTCGTCGTGGGGGCGCTCCGGTCGATCTTGACCCCGGTCACCGTTGCCGTCGTGGTGTGGCCGGCCTTGTCCTGCACGCTGGCGCTGGCGGTGAGGTCGTTGCCTTCGCCCGTGACCACCGAGTTGTCCGGGCACGAGACGACGCCTGACAGGTTGTCGTCGCAGGCCCAGTGCACGGTGACGTCGTCGGTGAACCATCCACCGGAGCCGGGCTCGGTCACGACCTTGCCGGTGATGGTCGGGGCGGTGAGGTCGACGTTGACCGTTGCGGTGGTCGCAGATCCGGTGTTGCCCGCCAGGTCACTCGCCAGCAGCGTTGCGGTCTGCTGCTCCCCCTCGCCGAAGCGGCGGGGTGCGTCGCTGGTCTTGACTCCTGACAGCACATCGGTGGCCGTCGCGCCGACTGTCACCTCGTGGTCGTACCAACCGGCGGCGTTGGGCTCGGGCAGCGGCGAGAGGCTCACGACCGGCGCGGTCTTGTCGAGGCTGACGGTCGCCGGGTCGCTCGCGGTGTTGCCGGCTTTGTCGCTCACGGTGCCCACCACGGAGATCGCGGCGCCTTCCTTGGACACCGTCTGCGGCTCGGTGCAGCTCGCGACCCCGGAGACGGTGTCAGCACACCGGAAGGTCACCGTCACGTCGGAGTTGTTCCAGCCATCGACGTTGGCCGACGGGTCCTGCGTGTGGCCGATGGTGGGCGCGGTCTTGTCGATGCCGAACTCGACGGTCCGCGCGGTCTCGGTGTTGCCGGCGCGGTCGGTGCTCCAGAACTTCAGTGAGTGGTTGCCCTCGTCGCTGACCGACACCGAGCTCCCGACCACGGTGTCGCCGCCGTCGAGCTGGTAGTAGGTCTTGTTCACCTGCGACAGGCCGTCGCTCGCGTCGAGCGTCAGCGAGACATCGCTCTTGTTCCAGGCCGGAGGTGCGCTGACGGTCGTGACCGGTGCGGTCCGGTCGATGTTGACGGCCGGCGAGGTGGCCTGACGCGTGTTGTCCGCGTTGTCGCGGACGCTCGCGGTGGTGCTGAGGCCCAAGCCCTCGCCACGGATCACACCGGCGTTCGGCTGCTCGGCGACGCCGGACCCGCCGTCATCGGTGGCGGTCCAGGTCACCGGCACGTCATCGCGATACCAGCCGTCCACCGGGTCACCGCCGACCTCGCCGCGCAGCGTCGGCGCGACGGTGTCGATGTTGATGTCGGAGACGGTTGCCGAGGACGAGTTGCCGGCACGGTCCTGCACCGTCCCGGTGGCCTTCTGCCCCTTGCCGTCCTGGTCCATGACTCGGGACGCCGGGCAGCTCGTGATGCCGGAGGCGACCACGCCCGGGTCGGTCGGGTCGGTGCAGGTCCAGTCGACCGTGACGGCGGTGTTGTTCCAGCCCTTGGCGTTGGGCACCGGCGTGCGGGCGCCCGTGATCGCGGGGCCGACCTTATCGAGGTGGACGCCGACTTCGCCGTTGCCCGAGTTTCCGAGGAGGTCGGTGGCCGTGGCCTTCTTCGTGCGGATGCCGTTCTCGCTCACCACGGTCGTGGCTGGCTCGGGACCTCCATCGACGCCGACCCCTCCTTCGTTGTCCGTGGCGGTCCACGTGACGGTGACATCGCTGGAGTTCCATCCGGCCTCGTTGGGCTTCGGTGTCAACTGCCCCGTCACGACCGGGCCGGTGTTGTCCAGCATGTATGACGTGTCCTCGCCTACACCATTGCCCTTGCAGTTCGGACTCGACCAGTAGGTGACCGTCACAAACTGCTCACCGTTGCCGGATCCGGCAACAGCCGTGAACGTCGCAGAACTCGAGCCGACGACAGGACCCTGCCCGGTGAAGCCACCGCCGGAGACGGTGATGCAGCCGTTGCTGTTGCCGCCGGTCACCTCGAGGGTGAGCGGTGCACCCAGCTTGGCGAAAAGGTCTCCGGCCGAGTCGGTGTAGGTCTTCTCACCACCGTTGAGCGTGATGGTTGAGCCGCCAGCGGCCGCGATGGCCGGTGGGGCGAAAGCAGCCGTGCCTGTCGCCGCCAGGCTGGCGGTGGACAGGAGGGCCAACAGGCGCCGACGGGCTGAACGCGGGCCAGCGGTGGTGGTCGAGCTTCGCAACACGGCAATCTCCCAGGGGTGGTGACAACTTGCCTGAAGTGAACTGGGAGTTCCCTGCGAAGGGAAGGGATTACAACGCCCACGGGCCGTTCGGCGAAGAGTTGCGGCCGGTTGGCTGACAGCCGCGTCGTCCGTTCGGCCGATGTCCCTGCGGCTACCTGTCTGCCACCCTGAGGGCACGGCACCCGGCACCGTGCCGACCAGCGGCGGCGCCGGGTGCCGAGCGATGCCAAACCTCCTTTCACACCGACGGATCCACGTCGGCCTTCGACACCTGGATGCCTCATGACCCGTCGGATCGCTGCGCTGCTCGCAGTGACACTCGCCCTCGTCCTGTTCGGGGCGCTGCCGTCACAGGCGACCGAGTACCGGCTGCGCACCGCCGTCGACAATCTCCCCGTCGCCAGCGAGTCCAACGCCGGCTACGACAGGACGAAGTTCAAGCACTGGGTCGACGCCAACAAGGACTGCCAGAACACCCGCGCCGAGGTCCTGGCGGCCGAGTCCCGGGTGCGGGCGTCGGGCTGCGCCATCAAGCGCGGCAAATGGGTCTCCTACTACGACCGCAAGACCTACACCTATGCCTCGTCCCTGGACATCGACCACCTGGTGCCGCTCGCGGAGGCCTGGGGGTCGGGGGCCCGCAGCTGGAATGCGGCAACCCGGCAGAGCTATGCCAACGACCTCGGCGACGGAAGGGCTCTCGTGGCCGTCAGCGCGACCGCTAACCGGTCCAAGGGAGCGAGGGATGCGGCCCAGTGGCTGCCCCGTTACGATCGCTGCCGCTACGTCCGCGAGTGGACCGCAGTGAAGCTGCGGTGGAAGCTGACGGTGGACCGCACCGAGAAGGCCGCGCTGAAAAAGGTTGCTGCGGGCTGCAGCAACGTCGTGGTGAAGTGGTCTCCCGCCAGGATCGTCAAGGCCGCACCCACGAGCGGCACATCCGTCACAGAGGTCAAGATCACCAGGATCGTCTACAACCCAGCCGGCAGTGACACCACCGCCAACGCGAGGTACGAGACCGTCGTGGTGAAGAACAGCAGCGCGTCCCGTCGTTACCTGACCGGCTGGCGGCTGAGTGATCTGGCCGGAAACCGTTACACCCTCCCGACGTTCAGTCTCAGCGCGGGCGCATCGGTCACCATCCACTCGAGCAAGGGCAGCAACACCGTCACCCACCTGTATGCCGGGTGGGGCCACACGTGGAACAACACCGGTGACACGGCATACCTGCGCAACAGCGTGGGGACGCTCGCCTCGAAGTGCACCTACAGCGGCGGGGGCTCCTCCGTCACCTGCTGAGTTCGCACGGCGGCGCCGCGATGGCCGCGCACCGGTCGTGTGCGAGGCTAGAAGGGGTCGAAGTGGCTGCGGCAGAAGTCCAGCAGGATGTGGTGCTTCTCGGTCAGACTGGTGCCTCGCGGGTAGGCCAGGACGAAAGCGTTCGTCGGCACATCCTCGGCGATTGGCTTGAACACCAGCGCTTTCCCTTCCTGGGTCACCAGGCCCGGCCATGCCGACAACAACACGGCATACCCGAACCCCCGGCCCACCATGGACCTGATTGCCTCAGTGCTCTCGCTTCGCCAAGCGACGTGGGGTTCCACCCCGACTTCCTGCATCATCGCCAACACGAAGGTGTCCGCTGGCCGCACCGCGGACAGGATGACACTCTCGTCCTGGAGGTCAGCGAGGGACACCGCGTCCTGCCCAGCGAGTCGGTGTCCGGCGGGCAGGAGGACGCCCGGTCGCATCTCGACGACCGATTCGAACTGGACCTGCGGCAGCACGTGCCCCCGCAGGATGAGGACCGCATCGAGCCGGCCAGACAGCAGCGCCTCCTGCAGGTCGGTGGACGAGCCCTCCACCAGGTCGAAGGAAACTGCCGGGTGTTCTTCGGCGAAGTACTGGATGAGCGGTGGGGCAACCCTCGAGGAGTAGGCCGAGTAACACCCAACGCTCATGGGACCGTTCAGCCGTCCTTGTAGCGATTCGCCGAAGGCGGCGAATTCCAGTGTCTCCGAAAGGATCCTGCGAGCGCGGACAGCCAGTATCCGCCCCGCCGGCGTCACGGCGGCGCCCTTGGCCCTGCGTCTGATCACGAGTTGGACCCCAAGACCGCGTTCGAGGTCGCTCAGGGCCAGCGACACCGCAGCCTGCGACACATGACAGTTGGTCGCCGCGCCGCTCAGCGTCCCCGAGTCCGCAATGGCCACGAAGTACTCCAACTGGCGCAGCGTGATCTCACTCATAAGTTCCCCTTAAGAATCACCACAGCAACTTATGTTTTTCAAAACATACCTTCTCCGCCAGTCTGGTGACCAGCGCTTCACAGCGACCAGGCCGCAGACACCGACGTCCGCCCGGCAGCGCCCGAGTCCCACCCACGCCCCTTGAGTCCAGGAGAGCCCATGTCGATCCCACCAACCTTCGACCCATCCGTTCCTCATGTGGTCACGTTGGGCACAGCCGGGGGGCCGCGGTGGTGGCAGGGACCGGCCGCTGGTCGACGGTCCGGCATCGCCACGGCGGTCGTCGTCGAGGGGAAGGTCTACCTCGTGGACTGCGGCGAGGGTGTCGGCACCAAGTTGGTACTCGCAGGCCTCGACATCGCCGACGTCCGTTCCATCTTCATCACGCACCTGCACTCGGACCATACGATTGACCTGCCCAATCTGGTGGTGTGGGGCACCTTGGCGCTCGCAGCCCAGCGTGAGCGGCAGGCTCCGATCCAGCTGGTGGGTCCGGGCGACCGCGGAATGCTTCCGCCGGTCTCCGCGCACGTCAAGGGGATCGCTCCCACCCCTGTGGGGGGTAGCGCTCCGACCCCCGGTGTCCGAGGCACCCTCGAGAGGATCGTGGATGCCTACGCCACCGACCTCAACGACAGGATCTTCGACACCCTGCGTCCCTCTCCGCTGGAATGGTTTCAACCGCGAGAGATCGTCATCCCGGACGGCCTCGACTACCACCCCAACGACAACCCGTCTCCCGACATGGCGCCGATCGAGGTTTACCGCGATGACCTCGTGACCGTGACTGCCGTACTCGTCCAACACCAACCCATGGCGCCGGCCTTCGCGTTCCGCTTCGAGACCGCCCAGGGGTCCGTGACGATCTCCGGTGACACTGCGCCGTGCGACAACCTTGTTCGGCTGGCGCGCGGCACCGACCTGCTCCTGCACGAGGCGATCGACCTGACCGGCATCGCCGACCGTTACCAGGGCGAGGACCCGGCCGCCGTGGAAGCCGGCATGGAGCACCACCGCAAGGCCCACACCACACCCGAGCAGGCGGGCACCGTCGCCGCCAGCGCCGGCGCGAGGGCACTCGCCCTGCACCACCTTGTGCCGAGTACCGCTTCTCCCGACGTCTGGAACGGCGCCCGAAAGACCTTCGACGGCCAGTTCCTCGTTCCGTTTGACCTGGACACCATCCCGTTCGGCGACCCTCGGATCGAGTCATCGCAACCCGGTGAGCTCGCCACAGCTACCAGCTCGCTCTAGCGCGTTCTCCCCCTCCAACAGTTCCCCCACGCCTACCCCCAAGGTGACATTATGACCACAGCAGCATCACCGCCAATCTCCAGTCAGTCCTCCATGCGACGCGTCGTCCTTTCCAGTTACCTGGGCAGCGTGATCGAGTTCTACGACTTCCTGCTCTATGGACTCGCCGCCAGCCTGGTGTTCGGGCACGTCTTCTTCTCCAACCTCTCACCCGCCGTCGGACTCGTCGCCTCCTTCGGGACGCTCGCCGCCGGCTACATCGCCCGGCCGCTCGGCGGCGTCGTCTTCGGACACTTCGGCGACAAACTCGGCCGTAAGTCCATGCTCGTGATGACCATGACCATCATGGGCGTGGCAAGCACGCTCATCGGCCTGCTGCCCACCTACGACCAGATCGGCGAACTGGCCCCGATCCTGCTGATCCTGCTGCGCGTCATCCAGGGCATCGCCGTCGGCGGTGAGTGGGGAGGAGCCGCGCTCATGTCGCTCGAGCACTCCCCAGCCAAGAGCCGCGGCATGATGGCGAGCTTCACCAACGCCGGTGGCCCGTCAGGCGCACTGCTCGGCACCCTGGTCATGACCGCCTTCGCGACCCTTCCGCAGGAACAGTTCCTGTCGTGGGGCTGGCGCGTCCCGTTCCTGCTCAGCTCGGTGCTCGTCGTGGTCGGTCTGGTCGTCCGCCTCAAGGTGGCCGAGAGCCCGGTCTTCCAGGAGGTCAAGCACGACAAGGCCGAGAAGAAGCCGATCATCGAGGTCCTCACCAACCACCACAAGGAGGTGCTGCTGGCGGTCTCCAGCTGCTCCGGCGCCTTCCTGATCCAGGGCCTGCTCGCCACGTTCGCCATCTCGTTGGCCGTCACCAGCGGCGCGAGCAGGACGGCCGTCCTGCTCGCCCACGGAACCGCCTCGTTCCTGCACATCTTCACGATCCCTGCGTTCGCAGCCCTCTCGGACCGCGTCGGACGCCGCCCAGTGATGATCGCCGGCGCCATCGCGGGAGCCGTGATGGCCGTGCCGATCTTCGAGCTGCTCAGGTCGGGATCCACAGCGCTGGTCCTGCTCGCGTTCATCATCGGCAACCCTCTGATCCAGGCCTGCATGTACGGGCCGATGGCAGCCTTCGTCACGGAGATGTTCGGCGCCAAGATGCGCTACACCGGTGCGTCGCTCGGATACCAGCTGTCCACCACTTTGGGTGCGGGCGTTGGACCGCTGGTGGCCAGCAGCCTGTTGGTCTTCGGCGGCGGGAACCCGATCTACGTGGCCGCTCTCGTGGTGGCGGTCTGCCTCGTCAGTGCAGCCAGCATCTACCGGACGCGAGAGTCCTACCGTGCCTCGATCAGCGAGCAGCCACTCGCCTCCGTCGTGGCCAAGGCCGCCTGACCAGCCATTTGCCAGCGTTGCCCTGCGGCGTCCTCGACTCCGCAGGGCAACACTCCCGGCCTGACAAGGAATACGCGTGGAATCGACACCACAGACCACCACCCCCTCACGGCCGGGCACGGCCTCGGACGATCTGGCCGTGCCCGAGCACGACCAGCGCTGGCCAGGGTGGGTTTACGCCGCTGGGGACGACCCCGACTACCGGTTCAGTTTTGCGAACGAGCGGACATTCTTGGCCTGGATTCGGACTGCGCTGTCCCTGCTGGCAGCGGGAGTTGCGCTCAACCACATCGAACTGACCATCTCCCCCGCTGTTCAGAGCACCTTGACCAGCATCTTGGTCCTGCTCGGGATCCTCTGCGCTGTCGCTTCATGGTGGCGCTGGGCACGCGCGGAGCGGGCGATGAGGCGCCACGAACGCCTTCCGGCGCTCCCCATAGCACTGCTTCTGGCCGCGGCAGTGGGCCTCATAGGCGCCGTCGTGCTCACGCTGGCCTGACGTGGACCTCGCGCAATCTGGTCTGCAAGCCGAGCGGACTGCCTTGTCCTGGCAACGGACGGCCCTGTCCCTCGCTGTGGCCACGGGCGCCTGGGAGCGCCTGTCGCACCCACAACTCGGCGCCGTGGCCGATGCCGTCACCGTCGTGCTCGCCCTGCTGATCGGCTGGGTCTTTCTGGGGAGCCGGTGTCGCTACCACCGCGCCATCAGCCAGAGCCGCCGGCCACGTCCGAGCAGTGAGGGGGCACCAGTCCTGCTCGCGCTCGTCACCGTCGTGCTGGGGCTGGGGATACTGGCGGACCTTGCGCTCCTGCGTCGCTGAGGTGGCGGCGGCAGGTCCCGAGGTAGCCTTGAACAGATGACGACCGTGCCCTTGACCATCCCAGCTCTCGGGGACCGGTTCGCGCGCGAGCTCCCCGAGCTGGCTGTGGCGTGGCGGGCCGAGGAAGCGCCTGATCCACGGTTGCTCCTGTTGAACGAGGCGCTGGCTGGTGAGCTCGGCTTCGATCCATTGTTTCTGCGCAGTCCCGAGGGGGTGCGCCTGCTGCTCGGCACTGCGCTGCCCGACGGCGCCGCGCCGGTGGCCCAGGCCTATGCCGGGCACCAGTTCGGCAGCTACTCCCCCCGCCTCGGCGACGGGCGGGCCCTCCTGCTCGGCGAGATCGCCGACGCCGAAGGACGCCTGCGCGACCTGCACCTCAAGGGCTCCGGGCGCACTCCCTTCGCGCGAGGTGGTGACGGCCTGGCCGTGGTCGGCCCGATGCTCCGGGAGTACGTCGTCAGCGAGGCGATGCACGCCCTCGGTGTCCCGACCACACGATCCCTGGCCGTGGTCGCCACCGGTCGAACGGTGCGCCGGGAGGGCCTCCTGCCTGGCGCGGTGCTCGCGAGGGTCGCGTCCAGCCATCTGCGTGTCGGCAGTTTCCAGTACGCGCGCAACACCGGCGACCTCGGCCTTCTTCGGCGCCTCGCGGACCATGTGATCGACCGTCACCACCCTGCCGCGGCAGACGCCCAGCGCCCCTACCTGGCGCTGTTCGACGCGGTGGTGGCCGCACAGGCCTCGCTCGTGGCCGAGTGGATGCTGGTCGGATTCGTGCACGGGGTCATGAACACCGACAACATGACGATCTCCGGCGAGACCATCGACTACGGACCGTGCGCGTTCATCGAGGCCTTCGATCCCGCCATCGTCTACAGCTCCATCGACGATGCCGGGCGCTACTCCTACGGCAACCAGCCCATCGCGGCGGAGTGGAACCTTGCCCGGCTCGGGGAGGCCCTCCTGCCGTTGTTGGACGAGCGACCAGAGCAGGCGATCGAGCTGGCCACCGCCTCGCTCGGCGCCTTCCGGACCCGGTACAGCGCGGCCTGGGCGGCCGGCATACGGGCCAAGATCGGCCTGCCCGACGACGACCACGCGGAGTCCTCAGCTCTGGTCGACGACCTGTTCGCCCTGCTGCAGAAGGACCGCGTCGACTACACCAGCTTCTTTCGCCACCTTGCGACCGCGGCCCGCGGCGACGCCGCCCCCGCGCGCGGCATGTTCGGCGACCGAACGGCCTTCGACGAGTGGCTCACCCGTTGGCTCGCCCGCGCGCCGGATGCCGCGTCGATGGACCGCACCAACCCGGTCTACATCCCCCGCAACCACCTCGTGGAAGAGGCGCTGGGCGCCGCGGGCCACGGTGACCTGGCTCCCTGTGAAGAGCTGCTGGACGTGCTCGCCCGCCCCTACCAGGCTCGCCCGGGCCTGGACCGCTACGCGGCCCCTGCCCCCGCGGACTTCGGGCCGTACCAGACCTTCTGCGGCACCTGAGGGTCGGACGGACGCCGGCACCCGCCATACGGATTGGTCTGTATGCCGTTGGGACCCGGGCTCCTGCCCGTCGTGCTCTGGCCCCTTGGCTAAGATCGCGTCGAGGGCCTCGGCCCACTGGTGCATCGTGGCCCGTGAGCCGACGTGACCAATCCTGTCATGAACCGAGCCGGACGTCCCGGCGCGAGAGTGTGAGACGGAGGCAACCATGGCGAGTGAGAATGCTTTCAGCGACGGGTGTGCGTGGGTCGAGGGCGAATACGTGCCGATCTCGGAAGCGAGGGTCCCGATCCTTGACACCGGGTTCGTCCGATCCGACCTGACCTACGACGTCGCTGCGGTGTGGCGGGGCCGTTTCTTCCGGTTGGACGATCACCTGGACCGGCTCTGGCGCGGCTGCGAGCGTCTGCGCATGACGCCCCCGGCGACGCGCGAGGAGGTACGCGCGATCATGATCGAGACCGTTCGCCGGTCGGGGCTGCAGGACGCCTACGTCGAGGTGGTCGTCACCCGAGGTGTCCCCGGCGCCGGGGAGCGTGATCCGCGGCGGTTGACTCCCCGCCTGTATGCCTACGCGATCCCCTACGTCTGGCTCGTGAACCCCGACATGCAGGACCAGGGCGGCGCCGACATCATCGTCGCGCGCACCACGCGGCGCATCCCACCCGGTGCGGTTGACCCGACGGTCAAGAACTTCCACTGGGGTGACCTGGTCCGGGGTCTGTATGAGGCCTATGACAGGGGCGCCTGGCTGCCGGTGTTGACGGACGGGGACGGTTTGGTCACCGAAGGCCCGGGTTTCAACGTGTTCGCGCTGGTCGACGGGGCGCTGAAGACGCCGGAGCGTGGCGTGCTGCTCGGCATCACCCGCAAGACCGCGATGGAGATCGCCGAGAGCTTGGACGTGCCGGTGCATGTCGGTGACCTTCCGGTGAGCGACCTCTATCGCGCCGAGGAGATCTTCCTGACCAGCACCGCCGGGGGCGTGATGCCGGTCGCCAGCCTCGACGGCGTACCCGTCGGCGACTCCAAGGTCGGCTCGCTGACCTCCCGGATCCGTGATCGCTACTGGGATCTGCACTCCGATCCGGCACTGTCGTTCGCCGTGGACTATGGCGAGGCCTCCGACCGCGTGGGAACTGCGTCCGTCCGGAGCACGGTGTGATCTCGCTGGCTCAAGGCACGTGAGCGGGCACGTTGGAAAACCGGCCCGCGCCCTCCGGGGAGCGGGACCCGGCTAGCATCCGCAGCATGCCTGACCTCGCACCGACACTCGTGGACCAGCTCGACACCCCGTCCCTGCTCGTGGACCGGGACGTCCTCGACCGCAACATCGAGGCCATGGGTCGGCAGGCGCGCGAGCGCGGCGTCGACCTGCGCCCGCACTTCAAGACGCACAAGTCCGTGCAGATCGCTCAGCTGCAGCTCCAGCACGGCGCGACGGGACTCACCTGCGCGACACTGGGTGAGGCGCGAGTGCTCGCGGACGCCGGGGTGGAGGACATCTTCGTCGCCTATCCGGTCTGGCCCGGCGGCCCCAAGAAGCAGTTGCTGCGCCAGCTCGCCGACCAGGTCACGCTCTCGGTCGGGCTCGACTCCACGGTCTCGGCGGATGCGCTGGCAGGCGCCCTCGGCGCGACACCGGGATCGCTCCGCGTGCTGGTCGAGGTCGACACCGGAGGCCACCGCACCGGAGTGCGCCCGGCGGACGCTGGAGCGCTCGCGGTCCACGCGGCGAGACTCGGCCTCGATGTCGCCGGCGTCTTCACCCACGGTG
This sequence comes from Segeticoccus rhizosphaerae, assembly GCF_005222685.1. NCBI lineage: Bacteria > Bacillati > Actinomycetota > Actinomycetes > Micrococcales > Intrasporangiaceae > Segeticoccus > Segeticoccus rhizosphaerae. The sequence goes on along the minus strand of NZ_SWMA01000016.1, from coordinate 794 downwards.
GACACTCCTACGGCCTCGGCGACGCTCCCCAGCGGGCCGCTCGCGACGAGGTCGACGGCCTCGCGGAGGCAGCAGCAGCCCTGCGCTCGAACGGGGTCGAGCCGCGGGTCGTCAGCGCCGGATCCACCCCCACCGCCATGCTGTCCGCGACCGGCCCGGTCACGGAGGAACGGCCCGGCACCTACGTGTTCGGTGACCGGCAACAGGTCGCCATCGGCAGCTGCCGGGACGCCGACGTGGCCCTGACCGTGGCGTCCACCGTGGTGAGTCGGGCGGTGCCCGGCCAGCTGGTCCTGGACGCCGGCACCAAGTGCCTGGGCCGGGAGACCCAGCCGTGGCTCGAGGGCTACGCCGAGGTCGTGGGCTGGCCTTCGGTCCGGCTCGAGCGGCTCAACGACCACCACGGCGTCGCGACGCTGCACGGCGCGGGCGACGACGCGCCGGGGGTCGGCTCGGTGGTCCAGCTGGTCCCCAACCACGTGTGCCCGACGGTCAACCTCGCCCAGGAGCTGGTGCTCACCCGTGCCGGCGAGATCCTCGACCGGTGGCCGGTCGACGCTCGCGCGCTCGTCTGACGCACCGGACTCGACGGGCTCTCGCAGGTGTACCCCTTGTGTACCCGTTGTGTACCCGCGGCGAAAAGTGGCCGCCGCTCGCGGCCCCTAGACACGACAAAAACCCCCGCTGAGCAGGGGTTTTGTGGTGGTAGCCCCGACGGTGTCTGATTCCACGAGATAGTTGGCACCTGTCCCGCGACATGGTTGGCACCTAGCGCGGAGGTGTGGCATGTCACT